>JBKGYK010000014.1:0-50884 GCA_046546095.1 Bacteroidales bacterium | reverse complement strand
CTTTGACTGGAGTGGTCCCGATTCTTATTCAAGTACTGATGAAGACCCGGTAATTACCGCTGCTACAACCGCTGCGGATGGTACATACTCCGTTGTTGTTACCGATCCCGGTTCTGGTTGTTCCAACACTGCAACAACTGCAGCTACAGTGAATGCCAATCCAACACTAACAGCCTCCAATACCGGAGCGTATTGTTCAGGTGATGATATTCAGTTGAACGCTACCGGCTCAGGTGGTGATACTTATTCCTGGGCTGGCCCTGAAGGCTTTACGAGTACTGATGAGGATCCGGTCATTGCAGGCTCAACTACTGCAATGGCAGGTACTTACACGGTTGAACTTGAAAATTCAGCAACAGGTTGTATTACCAGTGCAACAACAGATGTTACGGTCAGCCAGACACCGGATATCACCGCTGCTAACAGTGGCCCGGTTTGTGAAGGTGCCGACCTTACACTCAGTGCTACAACAAGCACGACAGGTATGGACTTTGCCTGGAGTGGTCCCGATTCTTATTCAAGTACTGATGAAGACCCGGTAATTGCCGCCGCTACAACCGCTGCTGATGGTACATACTCCGTTGTGGTTACCGATCCCGGTTCAGGCTGTTCCAGCTCAGCAACAACGGAAGCTGAGGTAAATGCCAATCCAACTGCCTCTGCAGCAAATACCGGCCCGTATTGTTCAGGTGAAGATATCCAGCTAAGCGCCACTGGTTCAGGTGGGTCAGCCTATAGCTGGACAGGTCCTGAGGGATTTTCCAGTACAGCAGAGGATCCCACCATTGCTTCAGCAACCAATGCTATGGCCGGGACGTATACCGTGACTCTTGAAAGTACCACTACAGGCTGCAATACTACTACCACTACGGATGTAGTTGTAAATCCATTGCCTGATATTGCTGCTGCCAATAACAGCCCATTGTGTGCAGGAGAAGATCTTATTCTTGATGCTACCAATACATCCGGTGGTGTTGATTTTGCCTGGTCTGGAACAGACAGCTTTACCAGTACACAGGAGGATCCTGTAATAACATCTGCTACTACTGCAGCGGATGGAACTTACTCTGTAATGGTTACTGACCAGATTACGGGCTGTTCCAACACAGCATCAACAACAGCAGTGATCAATTCAAATCCGGTAATTTCTGCCACAAACGATGGTCCTGCCTGTGAAAATGAAGATGTAAGCTTTTCCTCTTCCAGCAGTGGTGGTGATGTATATAGCTGGACAGGCCCTGAAAGCTTCACTTCCAGTGAGCAAAATCCGGAAATGACAAATGTGCAAATTGACAATGCCGGAACATACACAGTAAGTCTGGAGAACTCCACAACCGGTTGTGCATCCAGTGCAACAACTGACCTTACCGTAAATCCTCTGCCTGTGATTTCCGATGTCAGCAATACAGGTCCTTATTGTGTAGGTGAAAATGCACAATTGAATGCTACTGTCTCGGGTGGTGATACTTATGCCTGGAACGGTCCCAGTGGATTTACCAGCAACGATGAAGATCCTGCCATCAATGGTATTCAAACTGATGATGCGGGTGTTTATACGCTGAATTACAGCAACTCAACTACAGGTTGTGCAGCTGCTTCTCAAACTACCACAGTTGAGGTCAATGCATTACCAACAGTTACACCGTCAAATACCGGCCCGTATTGTGAAGGCGATGATATCCAGCTCGAAGGAAATACCATAGCAGGTGCAACTTATGCATGGAGTGGTCCCGATAGTTACTCCAGCACGCAGGAAGATCCCGTGATTACTGGTGCTTCTCTTGCTGATTCCGGTACATATACCCTGGAAATTACCAGTGCGGATGGTTGTGTTGCTCAGGAAGCTACGGATGTTGTTGTGAATGCAGCACCCGTGGTTGATCTTGGTGCCGATGTTACCCAGTGTTCAGGTACCGACCTTACTATAGATGCTGGTACCGGCTTTAGTTCCTATTCCTGGTCAACCGGCTCTACTTCCCAAAGCATTACCGTCGATACAAGTGGAACGTATTCTGTCGTTGTAAGCGATGCCAATGACTGTGAAGATACTGACGAGATCGTTTTCGATTATTTCCCTGAAACTACGCTCACAATGTCTTCAACCAATGAAACATCAGCTGGCGCAAACGATGGATCTGCTACTGTAACACCTTCAGGTACATCTCCTTTTAGTTATCAGTGGGATAACAGTGAAACCACCCAGTCCATTACCGGACTTTCCGGAGGGCTGTACTATGTTACTGTCATCGATGGCAATGCATGTGAGATAGTGGATTATGTTAATGTTGCCACGGATAATACGCCTCCGGTTGCTGATTTTAGCGCAGATGCCGTTAATGTGTGTGCGGGTACCATCATTAACTTTACTGATCTGAGTACAAACAGTCCGACTTCATGGTCATGGGACTTTGATGGTGGCGCAACAAACGCCACTGTTCAGGAACCTTCTGTTGAATTTGACACTCCCGGTACGTATGATATCAGTCTCACAGTAAGCAATGCTGACGGATCTGATACGGAAGTCAAAACGGCTTACATTACTGTAAATGAAAATCCAAGCATCTCTGCATCAAATGCCGGTCCTTATTGCGAAGGCAATGATGTTCAGTTAAGTGCTACAGGATCCGGCGGTGATGATTATGCATGGAGTGGCCCCGATGGATTCAATTCAGGGATAGAGGATCCCGTGATTGCTTCAGCTGATTTATCAGCAGCAGGAACCTATACTGTTGAGCTGATCAATACAACCACAGGATGTGCTTCATCAGCAACTACAGATGTTGTGATTGATGCAACGCCAACAGTTAGCGCATCCAATACTGGTGATTATTGTGAAGGCGAAGATGTCGAAATCTCAGCTACAGGTACCGGTGGTGATACATACACCTGGACGGGCCCGGATGATTATTCTGCTACTGGCTCTGCTCAGACCATCGCACCAGCGACCACGGCTGCAGACGGCATATATGAGGTGACATATGAAAATTCCACCACAGGTTGTTTTGCTACCGCTCAGACAAGTGTTGTTGTAAACCCGAATCCTACTCTTTCTGCATCCAATACCGGTGATTACTGTCCGGATGACCTAATTCAGCTTAATGCTGAGGGTAGCAATGGATCATCCTATGAATGGTCAGGCCCGGAAGGTTTTACCAGTTTTGTTGAAGATCCGTCCATTAGCAATGCAGATCCTGTGAATTCCGGTACTTATACTGTTGTTCTATCCAGTGTATCCACTGGTTGCCAGACAACAGCAACTACAGATGTTGTGGTCAATCCGGAACCGGATATTGCAGCATCAAATGAGGGACCCTATTGTGCAGATGATGATGTGCAGCTTACCGCCGGCAGTGTCAATGCTGATATGTTTAGCTGGACTGGCCCGGAAGGATTCTCCTCCGGAGAACAAAATCCGGTGATAGCATCAGCAAATGCTGCATATGACGGAACATATACCGTACTGGCAAGCAATTCAACAACCGGTTGTGATGCAAGTGCAACAACCAATGTCACTGTGAATGCCAATCCGGCACTGTCAGCTTTCAATACAGGCCCGTACTGTGAAGGCGATGATATCGCTCTGAGTGCTACCGGCAGTGGAGGAACTGTTTATTCATGGAATGGTCCCGAAGGATTTACTTCTACAAGCGAAGATCCTGTGATTGAAGGCTCGGTTGCAGCAAATGCAGGTGACTATTTTGTTACACTCGAAAACTCAGGTACAGGTTGTGCAACAACTGCATCAACTGCGGTTAATGTGAATCCGAATCCTGTCCTGACGGCATCCAATGCTGGTCCGTATTGCGCGGGAGAAACTGCTGAGTTGTCAGCAACAGGCTCCGGTGGAGATACATACACGTGGTCAGGTCCTGACTCATATTCAAACAGTGGACAAAATATCAACATTACAGGTGTAGATGTTGCCAACAGTGGTACGTATACCGTAAGCCTTGAAAATACAACCACGGGCTGTGTTGCCAGCGCAAATACCGTCATGGACGTGAATGCTCTTCCTGCTGCTTCAGTAAGTAATACCGGTGCTTATTGTGAGGGTGATGATATTCAGCTCAACTCTACAGTATCAGATGGTGATACCTGGAACTGGACTGGCCCCAACGGATATACCAGCACTGATTCTGACCCTGTAATTTCTGCTGCAACAATATCTGACGGCGGTATCTATACTCTTACCTACAGCAATTCTTCTACGGGTTGTTCTGTAACGGCATCAAGCAATGTGATTGTCAATGCGAATCCTGTACTCATCGCTGATAACGATGGCCCGGTTTGTGTTGGTGACACAATCAACCTGACAGCAATGGGTAGTGGTGGTACTGAGTACAGCTGGTCAGGTCCGGACAGTTATTCAAGTACGGATCAGAATCCTGTGATTACAGGTGCTGCAACTGGTGATGCCGGAAGTTATGATGTCATGCTAACAAACACAAGCACAGGTTGTCAGGCTAATGCTTCAACAGAGGTTGAGGTCAATGCCAACCCGGTTGTAGATCTTGGGGCTGATGTTGAAGTGTGTGATTACACGAGTGTTACCCTCGATGCCGGTGCCGGTTATAATTATAACTGGTCTACTGGTGAATTTACACAAACCATCACACCTACTGTAAGCGATACTTATTCCGTTGTGGTGACTGATCTCGCCTCAGGATGTACTGCAACCGATCAGGTTGTTGTTGCCATCAATGAAGCGCCTGCACTGACCACAAGCACAACACCTGAATACGGAACAAACGGTAATGATGGTACTGCTACTGTATCCATGAGTGGTGGTCTTGCTCCTTACTCTATAATGTGGGAAGATGGAGAAACCACAGAAACCATTACCGGTCTCAGTGGTGGAAACTATGACGTAACTGTAGCTGATGGCAATGGTTGTACTGCCACTGCTACGGCTACCGTAAGTACTGAGTTGATACCACCGGTAGCAGGCTTTACAGCTGATGTCACTGAAGGTTGTGCTCCTCTGACTGTTGCTTTCACCGATACCAGCACAAACAATCCGGTAAGCTGGAGCTGGGACTTTGGTGATGGAAGTACATCATCTGCGCAAAACCCGACAAATACATTCAGTGATCCCGGCACCTACACCGTAGAGCTCAGCGCTTCAAATGCTGACGGTTCAGACAGTGAAACAATGAGCATAACGGTTTATGAAAACCCCCTTGTTGATCTTGGTGCAGACATTGACGCATGTATGGGTGAAACTGTTACACTGGATGCCGGCGCTTATGCCGATTATACCTGGACAGGCGGTGAAACTACCCAGACAGTTGATCTTACGGCAGGTGCTTCTTATGGTGTTACTGTAACGGATGTAAACGGTTGCCAGGGAAGTGATGATATTCTTGTCGATTTCCACGAATTGCCTGAGGTTGACCTCGGTGGTGATCAAAACATTTGTGAAGATGAAAGTGTAATCCTGAATGCTGGAGACGGTTATGACAACTATACGTGGTCCACGGGTGAAACTACACAAAGTATCGAAGTATCAGATGCCGGATTTTATACTCTTCTGGTAGCAAATGAGTTTGGCTGTGAAGCTGCTGATACCATGCAATTGTTTGTGAATCCTATGCCGGTCATTAACCTGCCGGATACAGCAATCACAACTTGTGTGGATGAACCATTTGAATATACGTTGTCTGAAACCTATGATGATATCATCTGGCCTGATGGCAGTACCGGACAGACTTACAGTCATACCTATACTGAGGAAATGATTGATACCATGCTTGTCACTGTTGGAAATTCCGGTTGTTACGTGACAGATACACTGATAGTGGATGCACAGGTTTGTATTTTTGTTGATGAAGGCAATAATATGAGCATGAGCCTTTATCCAAATCCAACCTCATCAACAGTAAACCTGGAGTTACAAGGATATCGTGGTGCGGTTGAGGTCAGGGTATTCAATTCACAGGGTCAGCAGGTAATCAGAGAATCTGTCAATTCCGATGGAGAAATTCAGCTTGATTTTGATATGAGTAATTTTGTGCCGGGAGTTTATTTCTACCGGATACAAACAGACAGGAAGTTATATAACCATAAGATAATTAAGCAATAATATTTCTCGAATTCCAAAATCAGAAGGCAGGATGGGGAAACTCATTCTGCTTTTCTGTTTTGTATCGATTGTCTGTCCATTCTTATCTGTATGATTGCAGATTAATTCAAGGAATTCCACGATAGCTCTGATCCTGACATGCATGTATCAAATCCCTGCTGTATGGAGTATGATTGCCTGTTCTGAATATACATGTGTATATTTCTCATTTTATTTCATCGGGATTGATGGAGCAGAGCGTTTGACAAACGTGATCAGCAAAGCCTGCTCCGGCTTCAGATTTGATATTATATGCGGAGTGCACGCCATTTTCTTTGAGTTCCTGTACTTCATCATCATACAAGCCTGTTGCCGCAATCATCCCGTTGAAATTAATTCGTTTGAGTCTCTCAAGGGCATACATATTGGATTTATGGTCACCCATGCATAACATAACCAATTGTACCTGATCAGATTGTAAGCGGTTTATATTGATGCGTTCCCAGAAATCCATATCTGTGGCATCATCGTGAATCACCTGACGGCCTGCTCTTTTATGTTGTTGCACTATGTCTTCGTCATAATCCAGGCCAAGTACTTTTCTGCCATAAGTTTTTATTAAAACATCATAGGTAGATGTCCCAAAGCTGCCCATGCCAAAAATCAGAATTTCTGCATCTCCGATATCATACGTGCAATCGTAGGATAGGCGTTTTTTCCTCTGAAACAGGACAAGCTTATCGTGAAAACGTGATATCAGTTTGTATGAACGGGCGTTGAAGGGTGCTGCCAGGATAAAACTGAAAGTAAGAGCCAGGGCTATGATTGTAAGCCATTCTTCCGGTATTTTATTGGAAGATACACCCACTGCAGCTACAATTAATCCAAATTCGCTGAAATTTGCCAGTGTCAATGAAGACAAAAAAGCGGTTCTTGCCCTGAGTTTAAATCTTGTCAGCACAAAAAAGTACACCGGTACCTTGACCACAATAGCAGTTATGACAATCAGGGAAGATACCAGAACTATCCATGTAATTTGTGATGACATTCCGATGGACAGAAAAAATCCGATCAGAAATATATCTTTGAACTTGAGCAGGTCTTTTGACATTTCTTCTGATTTTGGATGGCCTGCAATGAGCATTCCGGCAACCAAAGCACCCAGATCAGCTTTTAAGCCAACGAATGTAAACAATTCACCTCCCACTACTACAGCAGCAAAAAAGCCAAAAAGAATCAGTAGTTCCCCATGGCCTGCGTGTTTTAGAATGTAGAAAAGTACAGGTCGCAGAAGCAGCAATGCCACCGGCAAACCAATGGCGTAAATATCTGGTATTTTCCCAGCAGCAAATACGAGAAACAGAACAGCAAAAATGTCCTGCATAATCAGCATTCCTATGGATGTTTTTCCATGAAGGGCGGTAACTTCTCCTTTTTCTTCCAGTACTTTTACGGCAAAAACTGTGGAAGAAAAACTCATGGCAAAAGCGATGATGGCAGCAGAACTCCAGTCCAGTTCTGCAAATGTTCTTAAGCCTGTCAGGCTCAGTAAATAAACTCCTGCAAAGATCAACAGGCTGCTTAAAATCATTTGAATGCTTGTGCCGGCCCATACTTCAGGATGGAATAAGTTTTTTGGTTTCAATTTCAACCCTATGGTGAAAAGTAATAACATGATGCCCAGTTCTGAAATTTCTTCAATCACCGGGCCACTTTCAGCTCCAATGTAAGCGAGTCCAAAACCGGCGATAAGATAACCCAGCATAGGAGGAAGTCCTCCCCGTTTGGTCAAAAATCCAAATATGAAAGCAATGCCAATCCATAAAGGGTCCATATAGCAAAAGTAATAATTTTTGGAGTAATGGTAAAATATTATCTTATCAAAATATCCCGTATTAAAGTGAGAGCCCGTTTTATTTGCATTTGGTTAGCTGAGAATTCTTTTATCTGTATTTTACTTATTACATTTGTGTAAAGAAAGATTGTGTGAAGTATGGCTGTTGTATTTAAATTTCCGAATGAAAAATCTTTTGCTGATTCCAGTTTGAATCAATTGCTTAAAGTGCAAACGGTAAAAGGCTTTTCGCTTGGGAATATTTTCCTTACCGCACTCTTTGCATGTTTATCTCATATTTTCATAGATATTCGGTTTGAACCATATGGCTTTGCTTTTTACCCCACATCAGTCAAATATTTTCTGGCTATCGGATATGGAATTATCATGGGTGGCGGGTTTTATCTCGGACACATCCTGATGCCGGGAAAAGCTGTGTTTTGGCCGGTTTGGAAAGAATTGCTGTGGGGAATTTCTGTTGTCATTATTATCACAGTTCTTAATTTTCTCTATCGGAGTTTTGGCCTGACTTACATATTTCAGATGAATCATATCTATGAAGTGAGCTTTTTGCGTTTTTTGATGGTTGGATTTGAAGTGGCCGGTTCAACAGCCCTCATCCTGAAGTTTTTTCAGACCGTATTGATAAAATCCGACATGATAAAAACAGTAGCCGGCAGTGCCGGTAGTGAATTCATGCATGCTGATTCCAATAAACTGAAAAAATCAAATAAGGATGAAATGATTTGTGTGAGAGGACAAAACAAAGAAGAAACCTTTTGTGCACTGCAAAAAAACTTTATGTACGTGTTTGCAAAAGGAAATTATGTGGAAATCTACCTAAAAGATCCGGAGAGTGATGCGATACAAAAAGAAATGTTGCGTCAAAGTCTTTCCAATATTGAAGAACAACTAAAAGAACACGATGATATTCTCCGGGTACACAAGTCTTACCTGATTAATAAGAATCAAATTAAAAAAGTGAAAGGGAATTCAAAAAAAGCAAGTGTTGTTCTCAATGACTTGACCGAGATTCCTATCAGGAGAGAACTCTACAAGCAGTTTCGGCAGCTTTTTCCCTATTAGGCTGTATCGCTTTGCTGGAGCAGAATATGAATACATACCATTTCATCACAATTACGCCCATTATATCACATGTACGAAATTGGACGCGACATTTTCCTTAATTTTGCGTTACATCTACAACTACAATTACAATTCATGTTTTAAAGGGGGCTGGGACTTTTGTTTCACCCCTTTTTCTTTTGTGTTAAGGCAAAGCTGATAATGGAAAATCCGGTAATCAGCAAACTACATCCCAGGAAAATGAATTTTGTATTTGATGTGATCTGTAAATATCTGATTACTCCTTCACCGGCCTCCCTGTGCATCGATATGAAGAACAGAATTCCTGCATTTTCAAGATAATCTGCTACAACAGTAATTAATACAAGCAGCAGAGCAGGGGATAACCATCGCTTATTTCCGACACACCTGATGAGCAGCATGATCATTAATCCACCGTATATCAAGGGAAATAACATGTCCAGACTGCTACTTAAATAATGCAACAGACGTGTTTCGGAGGTATATGCATTCATCAGAGACCGGTAATAGGCCTGGTCAGCCATGAAAAGGCTGTCCAGGATGCCGTAGCCGCCGCTGCTGGTCTTTACTGCCGGAATAATAAGCATGCTGAAAATTAACTCTGCAAGAATAAATAAAACAGCAAACAGCAGTATACGACGGATACTTACGGGTTTGGCCAGACTAATAATTTTTTCACGTAAGGATGTCATGATGTTTTTGGCTGGTTATAGGTTGATTAAACAACAAAAATACAATTTTGTGCTATTGTAAAAATAAAAAATAAAATCGAAATCAATTCGCAGGAAGATTATCTGCCCTTTTGCCGTTTTAGTTTTTCACTGATTTTGTTCTCCGTTTGATTGTCACCTGGATGGTAAAATTGTATTTTCCGGACATCTTCGGGCAAGTAGGCCTGTGGGACGTAGTTACCCGGAAAATCGTGGGGATATTGATAATCTTTTCCGTAATTGAGTTGCTTCATTAATTTGGTCGGGGCATTGCGCAGATGCAACGGAACCGATGGCTGAGGATTTTGACGCACTTCTGCCAGGGCTTTGTCAATGGCAAGATAAGCGGTGTTGCTTTTGGCTGATGCAGCCAGGTAAATGCTACACTCGGAAAGTACAATGCGTGCTTCCGGCATCCCGATTTTATGTATGGCGTCAAAAGTGGCATTGGCAATGCCCAAAGCATTGGGATTGGCAAGGCCTATGTCTTCAGCAGCAAGAATAATGAGCCGACGTGCTATAAATTCTGGTTTCTCACCTCCCTCCAGCATCCGGGCAAGCCAGTAAACTGCTGCATCCGGGTCGGAGCCACGAATTGATTTGATAAAAGCAGAAATAATGTCATAGTGCTGTTCACCGGCTTTGTCGTAAGTGGCAATATTTTCCTGCAACCGCTTCTCCACAACAGCATTGTCAATAACAAGCGGTGTTTCATCACTGGCATTCATGATGATTTCCAGAATGTTGAGCAGCTTTCTGGCATCTCCGCCAGAAAATCGGAACAACGCTTCCTTTTCTCTGATGTCGGGTTTGCGCTCTGCCAGTTTTTTATCTTCAGCGATAGCACGGTCAAGTAAATTATCCAGTGCTTTTTCATCCAGGGGCTTGAGAACAAATACCTGGGCTCTGGATAAAAGAGGTGTAATGACCTCAAAACTTGGATTTTCTGTAGTAGCTCCGATGAGTACAAAGGTTCCGTTTTCTACAGCGGCCAGCAGCGAATCTTGCTGGGACTTGCTAAAACGGTGTATTTCATCAATAAATAAAACCGGCGGTCTGGGATTAAACATTCTGTTGGATTCCGCCTTTTTGATGGTTTCCCGTACATCTTTTACACCTGAATTGACTGCGCTCAATGTGTAGAATGGCCGGTTTTCTCCGCTAAGCATGCGGGCAAGGGTGGTTTTGCCTACCCCGGGTGGCCCCCATAATATCATGGAAGGAATGTTGCCGCTTTCCATAGCTCTGCGTATGGGTGCATCTTCTCCTGTCAGGTGTTCCTGACCGAAAATATCCTCCGGCTTACGTGGCCGTAATCTTTCAGCAAGCGGTATGTGATTGATTTGCATGCTGCAAATCTAACAATTACTTATTAAGTTTTGTTAGGAAATCACGCACTTCATCTACACCATCAATCAAATATCGCGCAATGGTATCTATGGAGCCAACTTTGATTGTGTGTGCATCGGATGGCAACTCCTTAAACAAAAATTCATCTGTCCAGTCATCTCCAATGGCCATAATGAAATCATGTGATTTTCCTGACATATGATGCAGGGCGGCACGTCCTTTATTTATGCCACTGGTTTTCAATTCCAATACCTTATTGCCTTCCATAATTTCCAGATTGTGATTGGCAATCATGCTGGTAATTTCATCTTTAAGCTCAATGGCACGGTTTTTCCCCAGTTCAGGATCTGTATTGCGGTAATGCCAGACCAGTGAATAGTTCTTTTCCTCATACAGGCTGCCGGGAGTTCTGTCCACATACCATTGTATGACAGGTCTGAAAACTTCTTTCCATTCATTGTTCATTTTTTCAAGCATTTGCCATTCGCCATCCTCAAACACCCATACACCATGCTCGGCAATAAGCCTGATGTTTTCTTTACCAAACCATTGATCAAGTGTTCTCTTATCTCTGCCGGAGATGATGACAAGTTCATTTTTCGGATCACCAGAAAGTTTTTTCAGTATAGCGTATAATTCATCATCCGGAGAAGCTTTTTGCGGATCTTTTTTAAAGTGTACCAGGGTGCCGTCATAATCCAAAAAGAGAATTCGTTTTTGCGCATCATGATATGCTGATACCACTTTATCCTGAACTATGTCCATTTTTTTGGGCTTGTATATGGCCTTGGTTTTGCTTTGTTCATATAGTGCGTTCATAAAATCTTTTGCCCATTTTTTGACATTGTATCGTTTGAGCCTGTCTTTCAAAGCTACATTTCTTTCCTTTTGTTCTTCTACCGGCATCAGCAAGGCCTGATTCAGCTTGTCAGCAATCTGGTCCATATTGTTTGGGTTGATGATGAGAGCTTCACTCATCTCCTTGGCGGAACCAGCCATCTCAGATAAAATGAGAACCCCCTTGTTGTCCGGCTTTGAGGCCAGATATTCTTTTGCAACAAGATTCATCCCGTCTCTGACCGGAGTGAGCAATGCAACGTCGCTGGCAAGATACAGCTCAATCAGCTTGTGTAGTGGCATACTACGGTAAAAATACCATATTGGTGTCCAGTTGATGCTGCCATATTTTCCATTGATGCGACCCACGAGTTCGTCAACCTCCCGTTTCATCTTTTTGTATTGAGGAACATTGCTTCTTGTTGGTGTGGCCAGCATTAATAAGGTAACCGTTTCCCTGTGCTCGGGATATTTTTCAAGAAATTTTTCAAATCCAAGCAGGCGATTGGGAATGCCTTTACTGTAATCCAGCCTGTCAATTGACAGCACCAGTTTGCGGCCAGGAGTGCTCAGAAAATACATGTCAATATCCCGCTGAATATCGGTTTTATCCTTAACCGACCTGTTGCGCTTTTCATTGGCCGCATCTTCAAAATATGAATAATCTATGCCCATTGGAAAAACATCCAGCTTAATCTCCCGTGTTTTTAGTTTGATAAAATTAAAATCGGCATCATATCCAAGCAGGCGATGTGCACATGATCTGAAGTGTCGTTCATAATCGTAGGTGTGAAAGCCGATGAGATCGGAACCCAGCATACCCCGGATAAGCTCATCACGCCATGGCAATAATCTGAAAACTTCATATGATGGAAAAGGAATGTGGAGAAAAAATCCTATACCCAGGTTTGGCAGTTTTTTACGCAACATCTCAGGTAGCAGCATCAGATGATAATCATGTATCCAGACAACATCATCTTCCGTCAGTTGACTTGCAATGGTATCTGCAAATTTCTGATTTACTCTTACATACGACTCCCAGAATTCTGTTTTGTATTCAGTATATTGCATGAAATAATGAAACAATGGCCAGATTGTGCGATTGCTGAATCCGTAATAGTAATTATCAATATCTTCCTCAGTAAGATAAACCGGAGCACATTTGTTGTCTGATAAAACCTGTTCGGTTTGCTTTAATTTTTCAGGACTTAACTCTTCGGGCATATATCTTGGCCATCCAAACCATAAGCTGTCATTGTTTTCATGTACTGATTTCATCCCTGTGGCAAGGCCCCCAATCCCTTGTGAGGCAGTGACATTCTTGCCTTCAAAATCCAGACTTACCGGCAGCCTGTTGGAGATAATAATAATTCTTCCCATATTGAATTAGTTTTTTGATAAAATACCAATATTTTTGCAACTAACAAAGATAATTCAATAAAGGTTTTAATAAAGATTTATGGAAAATCTGAATTACGGTGTGATTGGCAATTGTCGTTCTGCGGCATTGATTTCTAAAGAAGGCTCTATTGAATGGCTGTGTTTGCCGAAATTTGACAGCTCCTCTGTTTTTGCGAAAATTCTGGATAAGGAAATTGGCGGTGAATTTGGAATTATACCCTCCGGCGCCTATGAAATTGAACAGGCATATATCCCTCGTACAAATTTGCTGGTGACACGTTTTACCAGTGAGGAAAATACATTTGAAGTCATTGACTTTATGCCACGGTATAAAGAAGGTGAAAGTGATTATTATGCACCGCCTGATGTGATAAGATATTTTAGGTTGGTCAGGGGAAATCCGGAATTCAGAATTCACTACAACCCCAAAATGGTTTATGCGCAGTATGAAACCAAAAATGAAGTCCTCGACGATTATCTGAAGTCCCATTCTCAATTGGGTGAGTATGATTCCATGTATCTTTATTCTGATTTTAGTAAGGAAGCTATCCTTCAGGGTGATAAGATAAAGCTTGAACAAGACGGTTTTATTTTGATTTCATACCATCAAAAATTGCAGAAACAAAATGTCACACGTGCTCACCTGAAGATGGAGCGGACGAAAGTATACTGGCTCAACTGGGCTGAGCGTACCAATGAATTCCCTGAATATCAGGATGAAGTATTGCGTTCGGCATTGTTGTTAAAGCTTCTGAGCTACAATCCCAGTGGTGCTATTCTTGCTGCAATTACAACTTCTCTGCCAGAAACTCTTGGAGAGGAAAGAAACTGGGATTACAGGTTTTGCTGGATACGGGATGCTTCCATGACAATTAAGGTTTTGTCTAGCCTGGGTCATTACAATGTGGCCAGGAGATACCTGAATTATATCATAAACCTTGTACCGGTGAAGGATGAACCATTGCAAATCATGTACGGCATCAACGGGGAAAAAAAGCTCTCAGAAAAAATTCTGGATCATCTCGACGGGTACGAGGGGTCTAAACCTGTGAGAATTGGCAATGCAGCATACAAGCAAAAGCAAAACGATATTTTTGGCGTGCTGGTAGATGTTATTTATCAGTTATTCAGGCTGTTCGATGTGACATTGGCCAATTCTGAAGAACTCTGGACAATTACCCGAAGCACTGTGAAAGTGGTGAAAAAAACCTGGCGGGAACCGGATCGTGGCATATGGGAAATCAGAAAAGACAACAAACATTTTACTTTTTCCAAGGTCTTGTGCTGGGTAGCTGTAGACAGGGGAGTGAAAATTGCCCGGATGATTGATATGGATGCTTATGTCAAAGAATGGACAGCGCTGCGGGAAGAAATAAGAGCGGATATTTTTGAGCATGCCTGGAATGAAGAAAAACAGGCTTTTACTCAATCATATGGATCATCTGAACTGGATGCTGCCAATCTTTTGATGGAATCCTATGGCTTTTTGGATGCAAAAGATGAGAAATATAAATCCACAGTGCGTGCCACCGAGAAGGAGCTTACCAAAAACGGACTGATGTACAGATACCGTACACATGATGATTATGGTGTCCCCAAATCATCATTTACCATTTGCACTTTCTGGCTTATAACGGCATTGCATCGCATTGGTGAAAAAGACAAGGCGCGGGATATGTTTGAAACCGTACTTGGGTATGCAAATCACCTGGGCTTGTTTAGTGAAGATATTGATTTTGAATCCAAACGTTTGCTGGGTAATTTCCCGCAGGCTTATTCTCATTTGGCATTGATTGAAACCGCAGCGACCATCGGTAATGGTGGTTGCCTGACACATAATACGAAAAAAGGAAAACCATTTAGTAACTTTAAATAAACGACAGAACTATGTTTGCATATATTGAATGGACAGTAGATCCCGTGGCCTTCCAGATTGGAGCCAGAGGGGTCAGGTGGTATGGTATTTTGCTGGCCACAGGATTTTTGCTGGGATATCTTATTTTTAGCAAGATTGCAAAAAAAGAAGGTCTGAAACAGGATTTGGTTGATCGCCTTGCTATTGCCGTTATCGCCGGTGTTGTCATAGGTCTTCGCCTGGGACACTGCTTGTTTTATAATCCGGACCATTATCTCAGCAATCCGCTTGAAATCCTTAAAGTCTGGGAAGGTGGCCTGGCAAGTCATGGTGGTGCTGCCGGTATTCTCATTGCTGTTTGGTTGTTTCACCTCAGGCACAAAAAGCTGAGTTTTCTCTATATCATTGACAGGTTGGCTATTATTGCAGCTCTTGCCGGTGGGTTTGTTCGTATTGGAAATCTTATCAATCACGAAATCGTTGGTATACCAACAGAAGTGCCCTGGGCTTTTGTTTTTCACAGGGTGGATATGTTGCCAAGACATCCTACACAACTCTATGAGGCAATTTTTTATCTGCTGATTTTTGCAGCTATGCTCAGCTTTTATTACAAAAAGGACTGGGGAAGAAGGGAAGGTTTAATTACCGGATTTTTCTTTGTCGGTGTGTTTGCATTTCGCTTTTTTATCGAATTCACCAAAACAGTACAAATGGAAACCGGTTCCTGGGATTTCCCCTTACTGATGGGACAGTTGTTAAGTATCCCTTTTGTCCTGGTTGGGATCTGGCTGATAATAAGAGCAAAAAAACGAAAAAAACTTGTGCTGCCTTTTCAGAAGTGATAAGGATATCCTGATTTTCTGACCGGGGATTAAACAAATTTGGTTTCCTGTTGTATCATTGGTAAACAATTCAAAAAACAATGGAAAACTTTACCTTTTATAATCCTGTAAAAATCATATTTGGCAAAGGAAGAATTTCGAAAATTGCTGATGAAATCCCGGAAAATGCCAGGGTAATGATGCTCTATGGTGGCGGATCTATCAAAAAGAACGGAATATACGATCAGGTGAAAGAAGCTTTAAAACGACATGATGTGAGCGAATTTGGTGGTATTGAAGCCAACCCGGAATACGAAACACTGATGAAAGCGGTGGAACAAATAAAGAAGGAGAATGCAGATTTTCTGCTTGCAGTTGGAGGTGGTTCAGTAATTGACGGAACAAAGTTTATCGCTGCAGCAGCAAAATACCAGGGTGAGGACCCCTGGCATCTGCTGAGTAAGGGAGAAAAAGTAAAAAAAGCCCTTCCGCTTGGTACAGTGCTTACATTGCCGGCAACCGGTTCTGAAATGAATGCCAATGCTGTTATCAGTAGAAAAAGCAGAAAAGAAAAACTCCCCTTTGGTCATCCACGTTTGTTCCCGGAATTTTCTGTCCTGGATCCTGAGGTAGTTTACAGCCTGCCCGGGCGACAAGTACGCAATGGCATTGTGGATGCCTTTGTACATACCATAGAACAGTACCTTACCTACCCGGTGGATGCCAAAATTCAGGACAGATGGGCGGAAGGTGTTTTGCAGTCCCTGCTGGAAACCGGCCCGGCAATAATGAAGAATCAAAAGAATTATAAGCATGCCGCCAACCTGATGTGGGAAGCTACCGTCGCACTCAATGGTATCCTGAAAGTCGGTATGCCGGAAGACTGGTCTACACATATGATCGGACATGAACTTACCGCCCTGCATGGCATAGATCATGCTGAAACTCTTGCAATCGTACTGCCCGGTGTGATGCAGGAAATGCGACATGAGAAAGCAGAGAAAATCCTGCAGTATGCCGGCAGGGTTTGGAATGACTGTTGTGGTGAAAATGATGATACCACCATCAAAAATGCCATTGATAAAACTGAAAACTTTTTCCGAAGCCTGGGCATGAAAACACGCTTATCAGAGCACGGTGTTGGTCCGGATACCATTCTTGAAATTGAAAAACGATTTAACAAAAGACCCGGATTTGATGCCCTTGGTGAAAGAGAAAATCTGAGTCCGGACAGAGTGAGGAAATTGCTTGAAAGTCGTCTGTAATTTGAATCATATTGATATGAGATTACCTTATTGTAAGTTTTAAGGTGTACTTTTTCAGTTAATTGTAATATTGTTGTGAAGAGAAAGATTTTTATACTACTTTAGCATCGTAGTATGAAAATAAAGGCAATACACAAACTCGTTATCATCATATGTTTGTTGTTTCAGGGGTATTTTGCATTTGCTGAATCTGTTTCTGAAAAGGCAAGCATGCGTATAGAGGAAAAGTCCCTTGAAGACAATATTCTTGTACTAAATGGCAAATGGGCATTTTACTGGCAGGAGTTTGTGTCCCCTGAGATTTGTGGCAAAGCGGGAATGCCCCCTCCTGATGCATATATCACAGTACCTTCTGCCTGGAATATGAAAAATCCAAATGGCAGGAATTATGATCGTTTTGGGTATGCCAGCTATTACCTGCGATTGTATGTGCCTGAAAAACGAAAGGATTACAGCCTGAAAATACGTTCACAAAGTTCAGCATGGAAGTGTTTTGTGAATGGTGAAGAGCTTACCGGGGTTGGCAGACTATCCGACAATCCCGATGAAGAGATTCCGGAATATGAGATGAAAATTGCCCATCTTCCTGAGCTCCGGATGTCCGGTGACGGTGAGTATTATTACGATATCCTCTTCCATATATCAAATCATACCCACCACCTTGGAGGCATGTGGGATATCCTTGAATTTGGTGTTAAAGAAAAAGTGGCTAAGGATTATCATAAAACCATCTTTTGGAACATGCTGTTTGCCGGCGTATTTCTGATGATGATGATTTATCATCTGATGATGTACTTTCTGAAAAAGGATCACCGATCGTATTTATATTTTTCTTTGTTTGTCTTTTTTGTTCTGATCAGAAGTCTGATAACCGAGGAGACACTAATTAGATTTGCTTTCCCGGAAATGGGTTTTGAAACCCTATACCGCCTGAGTTACTTTGCTACATTTTCCCTGATTATCTTTCTATTATTATTTTTCAACAGAATTTTGCCCCGGGAAAATGTGAAAAATGGATTGTACACGCTCCTGGGGCTGTTATCCGTGATTCTGCTGATCGTTCTGTTCACACCAGTACATGTTTACACCTCCATGAATCTGATATTTCTGATCATTGCTCTGGTTTCTCTGGTGTATATCATATTTCATGTCATCGGCCTGGCCATATACCGAAAAAGACGGGGTATGGTTTTGTTAATGATATCTGTTGTGCCCGGATTTATCGGTTTTCTGAATGATGCAATGTATTCTTTGGAGATAATTCACACAGCCTTTGTTGCCCACATTGGTGCTTTATTTTTTATATTGATGCAGGCAGCATATCTGGCCAATGAATCCGTGTATGTTTATAAAAAAAACAAGGAGCTTGCCAATTCTCTGGAAGATGCGAATCAGAATCTTGAAAAAGTAGTGCTGGCAAGAACCAATGAGCTGGCAGAAAAGCATCAGGCCCTGAAAACAGAAAGCCGGAGGTTGCAGAAAAGCAATCAGGAGCTGAAAGAGTTGCAGGAGTTTCAGGATCAAACCATTCGAATGATTGTGCACGATATGAAAGCACCAATCGGGGCAATCCTTCAATTGACAGAAATTTCCGACATTGCAGACGAAGAAATCAGGCCGGTAGTTTACAATTCAGCTCAGAAAATGCAGCAATTGATATTGAATCTCCTGGATGTTCATAAAATACGCAACAACAGAATGACAATTAACCTGCAGCATAAAATGCCGTATAGTGCTGTCAGAGAGGCGGTCATGCAGATTAAGTGGGCAGCTGACAAGAGGGGAGTCAGTATCAATATACGGCAAAATACCAGGGTGTATGCTTGCTTTGATGAAGCATTGTTACAGCGCGTTTTGCTAAATCTGATTGATAATGCGGTGAAATATTCCCGATCCGGAGGCGAGATTACTATTGAGATCAACAGATCGGAGTATAACCTGTTTCAGGCTTTGGAAATCAGCATAGAAGATAATGGCCCTGGCATCAAAAAGGAAATTGCCGATAAATTGTTCCAGTCAGGTGTGAGTACCTGTGATACTTCAGATTCCTATGGTCTGGGATTGCATTTTTGTAAACTTGCTACCAGGGCAATGCACGGGGATATCTCATTGGATTATACTTATACTGATGGCGCCCGCTTTGTGGTACTCTTGCCTTTGTTTTGTGATTAATTTTCTGCAGGTTTATTCTCCCGGACATCCAATACCTCAATATTAAAAACCAAAGTAGCATAAGGTGGAACCGGACCTTCTTTGTATTGTCCGTAGGCCTGATCAAAGGGAATAATGAGGGTAAGCTTACTTCCCTCCCTTACATCTGCAAGTCCTGTCTCTAAGCCGGGAATAACCTGGTTGTCAGACATGTTGAAAGTGAATGGCCTGCCATCTTTTTTGGTATCCGAAAAAGGCACATCATCAACAAAAAGACCTATGTAATGAATACTTACCCTGGAATACGGTGTGATTTTCTCACCTTTTCCCTGCAGATGAATTTGCCTGTATATTCCGCCCTGCAATAAGTCGGGTTCAAGATCATGATTGAGAATATACTTTCTGATGTCACTCTTTTCCTTTTTGCGCTTATCGCTGGCTTTTAATTCCTGTTCAGACTGATAAACATCTGCAGGAATAATTTTATCGATCTTTACAAAAAACCTGAGTGAGTCGCCTTTTTCAATAAAATCAGGTAACCTGACGAGTTCACGGGTATATCTGAAAAATCCGGCAGCTTCAAGTATGAATTCTGCACTGTCCTTTTCATGCAATTGAAGCAGACCATAATAAATGCTTCCGGGATACCGTGGTTTGGTCATCTGCATTTTAAAAGCCCCGGGAACTTCACGGGTGGAAAAAAGAAGACTGTCATTGTGATAATAGTCCATGGACATTTGAAGTACATCACCAAATTCCGGATAAGGGTTTTCCGGATGATAGTCATGCACATGCATCCTTATCCCGTTTTTGAGCGTTCGGTAAAAGCGCTTAGATGAATCATCCGCCTCATTTTTTCCCGTGCTGTCTGATTTTATGCTGAGGCTGTCTGTTGGGAGCGTTTTAATACTGTCTTTCTCCGACAGACTTTTCTTTGCATCATATCTGCTACTGTCTTTGCAGGCTATGCTGAAAAGAAGTAAAACAGCAAGTCCGGATATTTGTATTGCACGCTTATTTACTGACATCAATCAATTCTATTTCAAATATGAGTGTGGAATAAGGTAGAATATCTCCCTTGCCGTTTTTTCCGTATGCAAGTTTGGACGGAATAATCAGCCTGGCTTTACCTCCTTCTTTAATTTGTTGCAGACCAAGCTCCCAGCCTTTGATAACAGAGCCTTCGCCAATGGTAAAGGTGAAAGGCTGCTTGCCAAGCGAGCTGTCAAAAGGTTCGCCATTGATGTATGTGCCTGTATAATGAACTGTCACTTCATCTCCCGGTTCGGGCATTTTGCCTGTGCCTTCTGTAAGACTGATTACGTATAAACCTGAGCTGTCTGGCTTGCTTGTGGTGTTGGTTAGTTCCAGATAATTTTCAAGCAATTCCATTTCCTTTTCTTCCGATACGTGCAGGTTTTCCACGATCTGATTTCCAAAATCATCCTTTTTTAGAATATTCTGCAATTTGACATGTACCCTGATGTCACTTTCAGGATCAACCTTTTCCGGAAGGTTTTCCTGCTGCATACTGAATTTCAGGAAATCATGGGCGTTGATTTTGAATGTCGCACTGTCTCCCTCATGCATCATAGCCAGGGCTTCTTCAAAGCTGCCACCGGTATGTGTCGGGCTTTTAACGGTTTGCATATAGGTACGTTCCATCCCTCTGGTAGTAAACAGTACGTCACCATCCGCCGTTTCATATGTCATGGATATAATGACAACATCACCGCGGGCAGGGCGTTCCTGCTGGCTGTTTTTTTTATGAAATTTGTACTTCAGTCCATTGTCGGCCTGCTCAAATCCATTGTCATTTCCCTGATTGCAGGCACTCAGCAGCAAACTTGCTAATGCTGCGGTCATTAATGCTTTTTTTATCATATGCTAATTCTCTAAATCTGTTAATTCTATGTGGTAAACCAAAGTAGCATCGCTGGGAATTTTGTCACCATCACCGGGCATGCCATAGCCCAGGTGGGGAGGTATAATCAATCTTGCTTTATCGCCGACACGCATCAAAAACAGAGCTTCTTCCAGGCCGGTTTCTATTTCAGCCCTGCCCATCGTTAGTGATTTGGGGCCTGTACTGTCGGATGTATAGCAGTCTGTGCCATCGAGGAGATCCAGATCATACCTGATGATGGCTATATTGCCGGTATCGGTTCGGGGACCGTCACCTGCCTGGTATATTTCATAGTAAAGGCCAGTGCCTGTGCGGGTCATATCCCAGTTGTGACGGTCAATATATCCGCGGATACGTAAATCCTGATCCCTGATTTTTCTCTGATTCCAATCCATCATAGGCCTTTTGTACTCGTCTTCAATTTCATTCATGCTTTTCTGCTCCGGCTGGTTGTTGCGCTGGCATGAGAATGATGATAACATGATGCTAAGCGGGATGAGTATGAGTATGATTCTTTTCATTCTTTTTCAATTTTTTCTGAATATTCTGACAATATATCAACGAATTTTTTGACAGTTTCTTGTATGCTCAGGTAAGATTCTCCCCCCGCGGCATTGACATGACCCCCGCCGTTAAAATGCCTGGCTGATACCTCATTGGCAGGAAAATTCCCTGTCGACCGGAAGGATATTTTGACGTAATTTTCCTTTTCAAGAAAAAAAGCTGCGAAAACAGTGCCCTTAATTGATAGTGGATAGTTAACAAAGCCTTCAGTATCACCGGCCCTGAAATTGAATCTTTCCTGCTCTTCTTTTGTTAAAACAATATATGCGGTTTTATAAGCTGGCAGCCACGTCATTTTGTGTTTAAGTGCATGTCCAAGGAAGCGCATTCTGTCATAGGAATAATTGTTGTAAACACTTGCATGTATTGTGTCTTTATCAATCCCGATCCTGAGTAAGGCGGCTACTGTTTCAAAGGTTTCCGGTCTTGATGAATTGTGACTGAACCCACCCGTATCTGTCATAATACCGGCATACAGGCATTCTCCGGTGTCTTTGTCGAGATGCTTGTGCCATCCACATGCGCTGATGAAATTGTATACCAACTCTGAAGTGCTGCTTACTTCTGTTTCTGAAAGAATGTAGGTGGGGAAACTCTCGGGATTAGGGTGGTGATCAATCAAAAGAACCGGACAGTGCAATTTTCTGATTTCCGGCTCAAGCCAGTCAGTACGGTTTAGTACATTGAAATCCAAGAGCATCAAAAAATCTGTTTCTTTCAGCCGATTGATTGCCGCCTGTTTGTTTTCACTGCCTATCATCACCTCATGCTGGTCTTTCATCCATTTCAGAAAATCGGGATAAGCATTGGGTGTAATTACCCGTACATCTTTATTCAGCTTCTTCAGAATTAAGTACATGCCCTGTGATGCTCCCAGTGCATCACCATCAGGGTTGTGATGCATGATTATGGTAATTTTGCCGGCTGATATAATCTTCGCCCTGACCTCTTCAACCAGTTTTTCTGAAATGATGTTCTCCATTTTGGGAAATGATATGTTAATCAGCAAAGATAAGATGCTACATGCTGATTTGCAAATGACTTCAGTCTCTAAGGCATGGTAATCTTAAGCTAAATTGGTGACTGTCTTCTGTGTATGCTGCAATTCGGCTATTTGAGAATAACATCGCCAACAATTTCTCTGCCAAGGCTTTCATTGATCCGGTTTTTTAAGGTTTTCCTCTGTGCATTTAACTCATAGCGTAATACTGAGGAACTGATGTGGGCATACAAAATATTTCCACGAAAATAAAGTTTGGTGGTGTATCTGGCAGCATTGGGGCCCACAGCTTCAACCCAGGCTTTTCGTGCATGTAGCTTGTCCAGGTCATTTTCCAGTCGGTACTGCGACTTGAATGAACGAATCACATCAGATAAGCTTTGTGTTTTTTGTCTTCTCATCCTTAAGACCTTTTGTTTGCAAGATAATAAAAACAATGCAGAGTACAATCGTAATTCATGTCTCAGAAAGAAAGTAATAAGGAATTATCCAATTTCTATGCGCTTGATGACACTGAGTGTATGGCTGTAATTTCTTGTTTCCGTATTAAAAATGCCGGAATGGTCAAGCAAATCAATCCGAACCCGTCCGCTTGCGTGAATGATGTGTTTTTCATCCAGAATAATGCCGGTGTGTATGATTTTACCTTGGTTGTTTTCAAAAAAAGCAATATCCCCGGGTCGTGCATCATGCCTGAAGCAGATGGTTTCTCCGATTTCTGCCTGTAATGAAGCATCCCGTGGTATTGCTGCATTATGCATTCTGAAAACCACCTGAGTAAAGCCTGAGCAATCAATGCCGAATGCTGTTTTGCCACCCCAGAGGTAGCTTGAATTCAGGAATTTTTTACCGGTTTCTGTGATGTGTGTGCAAGGCTTGTCCTGCTTGTCTTTGAGGATGAACTGCTTATTGCCGAGCCAAAACCTGCCCTGCCCGTCCGGTTTGGGGATTTTCGACCCCGCCGGTACCAGCCCTGTGCTGCCGTCGGGAAATTCAACCGTACTGATGAGGCGTTGAAGTACAATCTGTTCCGGGATTTCCTCCCTGCTGTCTTCCATGGACATCAATGCATCAACCCAACCTTCGTAATTGTCTTCCAAAGAACGAATGTACAGCCAGTTGCCCCTTTTGTGCATTATTTCATATGATTCGCCGAACATTAATTGTGTAACCTGCTCGCTGCGTTCGTTGGCTGTGGCACGAACCGGAATTAACCCCAATGTTGTAATACCTTTTCTCATGCAATGATTTCAATATTTGGCAACAAAATACTATATTTACCTGATGAATTCAGGCATTGTTTTTCAATGTGAAAGTATCAATTTTATTTGTGTGAATTCAGATCAGAATGTTTTTTTTTCAACATCAGAATGTTAAACTGACAGAAAGGTAGTTGGCAATGAGTAAATCACCCTCAGAAAAAAAGAAGAGATTTTTAGTTTTATATACGATTTTTTTATTTGTACTGGTTTACGGTATCATTGTGTACATGTATCCACGTGAACGCAAGTTTGCATATGAATTTCAGCGGGGTGCTCCCTGGACACATCATGACCTGATTGCAGATTACGATTTTCCTATCTATAAATCCCATGAAGAAGTTAGCCGGGAAACCGATAGCATTCGCAAAAATTTCCGGCCATATTACAAAAAAGATACCAATGTAAAGGAGAAAACCTTTTCGGAGTTTGAAAGGGTTTTTGAGAAGGAATGGAAAAAGTTCTGGTCAAAAACCAGGATAAAAACCGTGATAGGTAATATCCCGGATATGAATTCAGCTCCCTTTCATCTGAAAAATCCGATGCTGAAAGGCTATAAACATCTCTATGACAGTATTTATGAAGCTGGATTGCTACGGGAAGATAGTATTTTCAGCCAGTCCGCTGTACGTATCCTTAAAAACGGCAGCTCATATGAAGTTTCCCGTGATGATGTTTTTGTTTTCAAAGAAGCCAAGCAAATTGTCAACAAAGGGCCTGATATTCATGCTGCCAGCACGCAGGAAGATAGCCTCCTGCAGGAATTTTCTCAGAATCTGGACCCCGACAGATTTTTGCGGGTAAATCTGATTTATGATGAGGAGCTCAATGATGAAATCCTCGCCGAAAGACTGGAGGACATTTCCCTGACAAGGGGTATGGTGCAAAAAGGCGAACTGATTATCCAGGAGGGTGGAATTGTGGATGGAGAAACCTACAAAATCCTCAATAGCCTGAAACGTGAGCATGAAAACTCAGCCAATGTAACTCGCAAAGGCTTGTTGATATTTGGTATCAGCCTGTTGTATGCAGCTCTGGCTTTGGCATTGTATTTTTTTCTTTGGAACTTTAAGCCCAAAATCCTGCGTTCGCCCAGGAAGATTACTTTCGTATTGCTGCAGGTCTTTATTATGATGATGCTCGTTATTATCATCACCAGATTTACCAACTTGTCAGTATATATCATCCCCTTTGCACTTGTACCTATGGTGATCAATACATTTTACGACAGCCGGACAGCCCTCTTTGTGCATCTTGTGATTATCCTTATGGCCGGTTTTCTTGCCCCCAATGGCTTCGAGTTTGTATTGCTGCAAATGTTTGCCGGCATTGTTGCCGTGTTCAGTCTGACAAATATCCAAAAAAGAAAGCAATTGTTCGTGACCAGTTTCTACGTATTGCTGGTCTATGCACTTACCTATTTTTCGCTGCAGATGCTGTACGGAAATGGTATCAAATTGCTGAACTGGAACGATTTTGTATGGTTTGGTGTAAGTGCAGCCTTGTTGCTTTTTACTCTGCCCATGATATATGCCTATGAGAAAATTTTTGGCTTTGTGTCCGATGTTACTCTGATGGAGTTGGCCGATACAAACAATCCACTATTGAGACAACTTGCTGAAAAAGCACCCGGAACTTTTCAACACTCCATACAGGTGGGAAATCTTGCCGAAGCAGTGGCCCGCGAGATAGGAGGCAACCCCTTGCTTGTCAGAACAGGTGCGCTGTATCACGATATCGGGAAAGCTGCAACACCACATTATTTTGTTGAAAATCAAAGTGGCAAAAATCCCCATGATGAGCTCGACTATGATGAAAGCGCAAGATTGATTATTTCACATGTTATCACAGGGGAAAAAATGGCCAGAAAAGCAAAACTGCCCGAACAGGTCATTGACTTCATTACTACCCACCACGGCAGAAGCCGGGCAGAATATTTTTATCGCTCCTTTGTCAATAAATATCCGGACAAGGAGCCGGATGAAGAAAAATTTTCATATCCCGGACCCCGGCCAAAAAATATTGAAAATGCAATCCTGATGATGGCCGATGCTGTTGAGGCGGCAACACGTTCACTCCAGGATTATACCGAGCCAAATATCCGCAAAATGGTGCATCAGGTAATCGACGGACAAAAAGAGGCAGGACAGTTTGAGAATGTTGATATTACCTTTCGGAATATTACCAAAGCCAAGCGTATTTTTACCGAAAAGCTCCTTAGTATCTATCACACACGGATTGAATATCCGGATCTGAAGAAAAATAAAAAGGATAAAAACAAAAAGCAATAATTTGTGCATATTTGTGTTTCTAATGATGTAATCTGAAAAGAACTGTAATGCAACGTTTGCTTTGGCTGGGACTTTTAATGGTGGGATTGACTGGGGGAGCTTTGGCTCAACACAGCCTTGAGATTAGTGGTCAGGTAATTGATGAAATGCATGAACCCCTGCCGTATGCCAATGTGCGGGTCATCGGCGAAGCCACCGGAACAAGTGCCAACCAAAATGGAGATTTTTCCCTGACTGTAACAGTGGAAGACTCAGTGTACCTGCGAATTAGTAGCCTGGGTTATAAAGACAGAGATTATGCCTTGTCTGTTAAAGATACCGGCAAAATTGTCATAAAGGTAGTACTTGAGCTGGAAGTTAGTCAGTTGCCAACAGCTACTGTGGCAGACAGGCGCGCCCGCAAAGGCGGCCTGACCCGGCTGAATCCCAAAACCATTGAAACTTTGCCCAATACCGGCAGCTTTGAGGCGATTCTGAAAACGCTTCCCGGTGTATCTTCCAACAATGAAATGAGCTCCCAGTACAATGTGCGTGGGGGAAATTTTGATGAAAACCTTGTTTATGTCAATGATGTACAAATATACAGGCCTTTTCTTGTGCGATCCGGACAGCAGGAAGGTCTGAGCTTTATCAATTCCGATCTGGTTTCTTCTGTGATTTTTTCTCCGGGGGGATTTGATGCTACCTACGGGGATAAATTGTCTTCTGTCCTGGATATCAAATACAGAAAACCCCGGGAAAACCGCGCATCAATGAGTGCCAGTATGTTGGGTGGTAGCGTGCATGCAGAGGGAACAAACAAAAACGGACTCCTGTCATTTTTGCTTGGCGCACGGTATAAAACAAACAGATACCTGTTGGGAAGTCTGGATACCGAGGGCCAATATGACCCGGACTTTTCCGATGTTCAGACCTGGATAGCATACGACTTCAGCGATGAATTTGAACTTTCCATACTCGGGCATTTTGGACAGAATACCTACCGTTTTGTCCCCGAAGACAGGGAAACTTCCTTTGGAACCATCAATGAGGCATATAAACTTAAAATCTACTTCGATGGACAAGAGAAAAATTCATTTACTACAGGAACAGGCGCCATTACCGGCCGTTATCACCCGGGTGAGAAAATGGAAATGAAATTTATTGCCAGTGGGTTCTATACTCGGGAAAAAGAACGGTTCGATATTCTGGGTCAGTATTTCCTGAACAATCTTGAAAATAACATGGGAGAGGACGATTTTGGCGACAGCATCTCCAATGTCGGAATAGGCAGCTTTTTGAATCATGCCAACAATACCCTGAATGCTGCAGTATTTAGCTTTACTCACAAAGGAAGATATCACTTTGACAGTCACAGTTTGTATTGGGGTGGCAGGTATCAGCTGGAAGATATTGACTATCAGCTCCATGAGTGGAATATGCTCGACTCTGCAGGATACTCCATTCCATACAGTGACGAACAGGTGCTTTTGTATTTTACGGATACTTCCAATTTTGATGTGTTTTCCCATCGTATCAGTCTGCATGCAATGGATGAGCTGAACATAGATATGGATAGTATGAAACTTGGTATCACAGCCGGTGTGCGAGGGAACTACTGGTCTTTTAATAATCAGTTTGTGGTTTCACCCCGGGCATCTGTTTCTTTCGAACCGGCCTGGAAAAAGGATATGATTTTTCGCATTTCCGGTGGTTTGTATCACCAGCCCCCGTTTTTCAAAGAGTTTATCCGCCGCGATGGCAGCCTCAATAAAGATATTAAGGCTCAGTCCTCAGCACAGGTAGTTCTAGGTGGCGATTACCTCTTTTATGCCTGGGGCAGACCATTTAAACTGGTGGCCGAAGCCTATTATAAACACATGTATAACCTCATTCCATACGAAATTGATAATGTGAGAATTCGCTATTATGGTGAGAACAAAGCAAGGGGATATGCTACCGGCCTGGATATCAAACTGAACGGTGAATTTGTGAAAGGAACGGAATCATGGTTCTCATTTTCACTAATGCAGGCACAAGAGGATATTGAAGGTGATTCATATACCCAATACTTCGATGCAGATGGAGAAGCCGTGCCTAGTGCTGCTGAGGCTGCCGATTCAAATACAGTTTACCCGGGATATCTGCCCCGCCCCTCAGACCAGCGTATGACAGCTGCCATATTTTTTCAGGATTATCTGCCCGGAAACCCCACATGGAAAGCTCACCTTAATCTGGTGTATGGAACCGGTGTGCCTTTTGGTCCGCCAAAATCCGAGCGCTATACAGCAACGGGTCGTCTGCCTGATTACCGGCGCGTTGACCTGGGGATATCCAAACAAATTATTACCAAAAATACCGAATTTCCGGATACCAGCCCGTTCCGGCATATCAGAGATTTCTGGATTAGTCTGGAAGTGTTTAACCTCCTGGACATCAACAATACCATTTCGCACATCTGGATATCAGATATCTACGGGCGGCAATATGCTATCCCCAATTATCTTACCGGTCGGCGTATCAATCTGAAAATCAATATGAGCTTCTAAAAATTTATTCCCTGTTTGTTGTTGCTGTATTTTACCAGCAGGGTTTTTCGCATCTCACGCCAGGCATCCTGCATGTTCAGCATCTGAGTTTCGGTGAAATTAGTTAGCTCATCTTTACAGGCCTCCGGGTCTTTTTTGTGCAATTTGGTCATGCGTTTTTCAAAACCCTCCATATCGGAAAACATGGCTTGCTCCAGAGAATCACGCATGGGCTTGACATCATCAAAATAGGCTTCCTGCCATTTCAGATACAACAGGTTATCAACAAAATCATATACCCAGCGAGCCGAATTTTCATTGAATTCATCCGGATTGTAATTCTTGTATGACTCATGAATTTCCTGTACACCTGCGTAAATGGGCACATATGGTGCTGCTACCTGATTGTCCTGGTAAACCCAGTAAATGCCACCAATGGGATCGGGTAGCCAACTGCGCAACTGGGCAATCATGCCATATGCACCCATGGCAATGTTGCGCCGGCGTGTGATGTCCAGCAATCGCTGCATGTCACGTCGCGGAAAGGGCGTGGCCAGTGGTGATTTTTGCAATTTACCTTTGCCATCCGGAACGTACCAGTCGGGGTCTTCACTCATGTCGTATATGGTACCGCTGAAGGTGGAGCGTTGAAATTCCATGATGTCCTGCACGCTCAGTTTCTCTTCTGGTCTGGCCGAAAAAGGATACATGTCCAGGTCTTCCACGTACTGAATGTACGGATTCTGCGTGTCATACGGACTGTTGAGCTTGCGCTTTGGCCAGTTTTTCAGATTGGGTGCAATGGTAGAATAAAACAACCAGAATCGTCCGGTTGCCCATTCCCTGGGGATGGGAGAGTAGGTCTTCTGCCAGTTGAATTTACCCTGTTCCGGTGAATACCAGCCCATGTCAATGGCAAATTGCTTGTAATTGGGTGAGGCCATGCATGTGTTGAGGCTGGTGTCAACCTCCCTGATGATGCTCCAGTTGGGAATCATCAGTGCATGTTCGTCGGGAACACGTTTGGCTGCCCATACGGCACCGGGTTTGCCGCTTTCGGGATCCCAGTCGCCACCAACACTGAATACCTCAAATATCCAGGCTTCATTGGGATCGCCAATGGCAAGTGTCTCTGATTCGCCCACACAGGATGGAAGGAATCCGTAAGTCTCCATGAGCTGTCCAATCAGTTTCACAGCCTCACGGGATGTTTTGCAGCGCTGCAAAGCAAATATCTGCGCCTGCTCAATGGTCATGATTTGTTTTGCATCCTTTCGGTCAAATTTCACTTCCTCATGCTGACTTGTGGTGCTTTCACCTATGGCCAGCTGATGCTCGTTCATGTGCGGATAGGCAGAGTGAAAATACGTGTATGTCTTTTCCACTTGCGGGATGTATCCCAGAATTTCACCATGATCGTCCAGCGGTAAGTCAATTCGTTGTATGCCCCAGTAAACGGGTGCTTTTGCGCCGGGTTCAAAGGTTTTGCCCGGAACAACACGTATGCGGCAATCATCCCCGCAATCTGTGTGAGATACAATGACAGAACCGTCTTTTGTTGCCTTCTTTCCGGCCACAATCACCGTGCAGGCGTGTGCACCGGAAAAGAGCATCATCAAAATCAAAAATATACCTGTTTTTTTCATGAGCGTAAGTTGTTTTTATAACTAAAATGGGATTAAACAAACGGTTATTTTACACTAGCCTCCACAATATCAATTTCATCGTCAGTTAAGCCATACAGCTCATACACAAGACGGTCAATTTCTTGCTCTAAGGCGGTGGTATCAGTATTGTTTCTCTTAAGGTTTATTATTTTATTTGACTTGTCATCAATTTCTAAAACTAATTCACGATTGAATAACTTGCTTACAGGAATAATCTCAAGAATAGCGGGTTTGATTTGTGCTAATGTTCTTTTTTCTTCCATTGAAATTAAACGATAAAAATATGTGATTAGTTTAGAATTAAGAAACCCAATTAAAAATTCGTTACTGTAAATTCCATTAGATGACAGTATAAAAATCCCATCTGTTGGATATAATTTATTGTAGTCAATGGAAACCGAGATTCTATCACTTGTTATCACACCAAGAATTTTACTGGGTTTTGTGAATATTTTTTGATTTCTAGCCCTATGTAAAGACCAAAAAGGATGTTTCCCTTGTTTTACTTCTCTACAATTTATGGAGTTTTTGAATCTTTCAAGATAGTTAATAATGTTGGGTATTTTTGATTCATCATGAGTCTTCCTTGTATAAATTACATTCTTATCAATATCATGAACAAGGTATTTCTTTATGTCTCTGCCACCTGTAACAGTGGGGAATACATGAGCTAATTCAAGATTTTCATTTTTTATTGTCTGATTATCCACAATAAATGCTTGTTTTAAATCAGGACTTACTCCTCTTTGAATGCCATCTTCATCAATTAATTCATTGAGATTTGCTTCATTAAATCTTGAGATTATTTTGTAGCCATTTAAGTTTTTTGTAGCAAAAACGTAATTTGGTAAAGTTTTAAAAATATTCGATTTTATAATAGTATTTGTAATTTGATTAATGCTTAATTTGTTTTTTTTACGATACTCAAAAACATTAGTTATGCTGTTAAAATATTTATCTTTAGCTATTACAATTATGCATGAAGGCCTTGCTACATCTTCAAAAATGTTATCTCCAAGGTTGACAGCCACACACAAATGATACTTTTCAATTATTTTTTTACGAAGTTTCTTGTTGTCTATTTGATACAATAGTACGTCTGGTACTATTTGAGAAATAATCGCATTATTAGATGTAATTTTAAAACTTAAGTTTATAAAAAACATAAATGTATCAATCATGCGGACAATTATTTCTGAGTTCTCAGATTTGATTTTAATTAATTTATCCTGAGACAGTTTTACACCCCATGGCGGATTTCCAATTACTACATCAAAGCCCACAAAATCACCGTCATCATTGAGTACTTCGGGGAATTCAAAGCGCCATTCAAATGCATTTTTGTAAATTTTGTTTGTGCGTATGGCTTCAATTTCCTTTTCCAACTTTTGAATGGATGTGGCAAGTTTATCCAGCTTTTTGTTCCACTCTGTTTTTTCCTTTTTTGATTTGTCAAAAAGCTGGGTTTGGTTGTGCATGGCAAACATTTCACCTTTTAACTTATTCAGTCTGATAACTCGTTTGTCATTGGCCGCAATTTCGCTTTCAAATTCATCTTTTATCTGGTCAATAACGCGTTGCATTTCCCGCTTTTGCTCCTTGTTTTTTGCTTTGCGGTAGTTTGCAATATAATTGCGGTATGTGTCAATATTCCATTTGCTGTTTTTTAGCGCTTTTTTGATGTCAGAATCCAGTGGGTATCGGCTTATCAGCGAATTGCCACACTTAATATTAATGTCAATATTCGGCAACGTTTCCAATTCCCGGGTCTTCCCTGAATTAAGGTAGTTTGTGTTTGCTGTTATCCTCTCCTGAGTCTCCCCTTTATTTAAATATTGTTTGTCTGAAGTTCCTTCCCTCTGAGGCTCCCCTCCTTGATCAGGGTAGTTGTCCGTAGTTCCTTCCCCCTGAGGCTCCCCTCCTTCCAAAGGAGGGGTGTCCGAAGGACGGGGTGGTTTTTTCCCAAACTCACCTTTAATAATCTCCAAAACCGTTTCCTGATTTTCAAAAACCATCCTGTTTTCAAAACGCAGCACAGTAACACCAAAATACTTCAAAAATAAATCCCTTTCACGGTCATATTCTTTTGCCTCAGGTGTATTATGCACTTCCCCGTCAAGTTCAATAGCAAGTTTTTCTGATGGACAGTAGAAATCTACAATATAGTTTCCAATGCTATGCTGCCTTCTGAATTTCCTGCCTTCAAACTTTTTACCCTGCAGGGTTTTCCAGAGAGTAGCCTCGGCAGGAGTCATGTTTTTTCTCAGGTTTTTGCGAAATGTTTTTAGGTATGGGAGATTATTGAGTTTTTCATAACCCCTCCGTCCTTCGGACACCTCCCCTTTATGAGGGGAGGAGCTTTTGTAGTAAGCATTTTTTAGTAGTTCAATCCACAGACGAAGCCGGCAAATTTTTACTGAATTCGGATTTATGTCAACTCCGAATAAGCAATTTTCTATAATAGTTTGTTTTTCATGAAACAAGGTTTCCTGTACCCGTTGACTTTCACGGTTGTTGGGTTTGTACTCAAAGGGTTCGCCATCTTCATCGGTAACAACCAACTCATCATTGACCACCTCTGCCTGGTATTCTTTCAACCGTTTGCCTTTACGATCTGATAGAATTTTTAAATCGTTTTTTACGGCAATGATTTCATTGAGTGCTGAAACCAAAAAATGTCCCGATCCTACCGCCGGGTCGCATATTTTTATATTATTAATTATGGCGTTGGCTTCCGCTCTGTCTGACACTTCAAGTTGATTGTAAATGTCGTCAATGCTTTTGCAATTCCAACCTTTGGTCTCATTGAATTTTTGTACAACTGCTCGCCGTATGGATTCTTTGGCCATGTACATGGTAATAAAACCCGGTGTAAAGAATGAGCCTTCTTTGTAACCATTGATTTTTTCAAAAATCAGCCCAAGTACAGAGGCATTTATCAGGGTTTTGTTTTCTTCCTGTATGTCTTCGCCACCTTCACTGGAAAAATCATAAGCATCTAAAAATTCAAACAGGTATTCCAGTGTGTTGATTCCTTCTTTTCTCCGTTTTCCCGTTTTGTCTTTCAGCACTGTTGTGGGTAATACAGGTAGATTAAACTCATCCTCAAGGTTGCTGATGCGTATGGTTTTATGCTCAAGTTCGTTGGGTTCAAACAGTGAACTGTTGAGGTAAGGTATGTTTCCGAATTGGCGTTTTACAATATCATTGCGTTCACTTTCTTTGATTGCCAAAACCTGAAAAAAAAGCTTGTTTAAGGCATCAAAATCCGGAATCCGTTCACTGTTCAGAAATTTGTAGTTATTATCACCAGCATGATATTTTATCAATTGCCCTTCCAGTAGCTTTAAAAATAAAATCCGGTTTATCCATGTAATTACCAGCTCCAGGGCAACACTGTAAATTTGTTCTTCTTTTGTGTTTCCATAATCATTGGATTTTATTTGTGTCAGGCAATCATCATATGTTAATATCCGAATGGTATTTTCAATCAGAGAGCCTTCATTTCTTTTGTTTTCAGCTTTACGACCAATTAGTTTTTTGCTGCCTTTTTGGGATTCCTGCAATCCTATAATGTGCAATAACTCGGAATAAAATCCTTTGTCAAGACTATTGCTGTCGTTAGCAAAAGGAAGTTTTAACATATTCTCAGGTGAGAAAAGCTTAAACAATGCTACCAGTTTTTTATCGTCCTGTTTGTTATTGTTGTTGATGATCTTTTCAAAATCACGTAGGTCAAGGTAAGTGACCGGTATCCTGTGGTCAAGCTCTTTTAAAAACAGTTTTGCTATGTTTTTGTAGAAAAAGTTGGTTGTTGTTCCGGCCAGGCGCCCTTCTTCGAAATCATTAAACTGTTTTACCAGCGTTTTGTTTTCGGCAAATAGCTTGTCAAATACCGTGGCATCAAAAATAAACCACTCATAAATATTGGTGACAATCAGATGTTTGACTTCGATGTTGTTGCCTGAAATTCTTTCACGCAAATAATACAACAACAATTCGTGCAGGGCTTTTGCATTCAGATTGTTTGTGTCCGGCATTTCTGATTTGTTTGCCGGGTTTTTTGTTTCAATCAGCACCCCAACTGAGGTGGATGCATCTTTTCCGTTGTGGATAACCAAATCGGTTCTGCCTTTGGTGTTTATGTAATAATTGGGTGAATAATATGTATCACTCAAAAATTTACTGATGATATTTTTGTGGTGTTCTTCTGATTCCGATTCGTTTATCTGCTGGTATAAATTGAGAATGTTTTTCTTGAAACGCTCAATCTGATTCCGGTTGGGCTTTACTCTTAAAAATGCTTTGTTGATGGATTTGCGTATAGTTAACTGGGCTGGTTTCATAACGTTTAATATGAATTTTAAAATTTAAAAGTACAAAAAAGCGGTTAGAAAACATATTGTATGGTGAAAACTTTCACATCTTATCAATGCAGATTTCGTATGACTATGTTAGAGACAGGTTTAGTACAATTGCATGTAAACGCTTACCCCTCATACCGCCCCCGCACAGCCAGTTTTTCCATCCGCTTAACCTCCAGCGAAGGATGGCCAAATTCTTGCACCACCTTGCCCCATACCCTGTAAACACCATGCCCGCGGAATGGTGAGCTTTTTAGCGAATCAGGGAAATGCACGCTGTCAAAATAGTTGCCGTCGCGGTCGGTCCAGGATGCAAAGTGCATTAGCTCATTTTTTACCGTTTTTACGTATTTTACCGTCACGTACATGGCCTCAATTTCAATGCGGCGGCCGGTGTATGCATTCAGGTTCTCAGCCCGTATGCCCGAATCCGTATTTTCTTCCAGCATATCAAACCAGCTCAGACTTACCGGAAATCCCAGCAGCTCGGTTTCGTCCCAGGCATCATCCATAAGACTGCTTTTCAGGGGCGGAAGTTCATACTGCCGCTTTTCCGGCTCAAACAGGGTATTGCCAACAGCTATCGCTCGCTTTTTACCGGGAGCGTAACCATGGAGTTCCCACAGCAATTCAGCTTTCTTTTTGCCGGTGAAGCGAAACGCTCCCACACGAATCAGCAGATGCATCTGTTCACGTCCGGCCGGCACACGCTGCATGAAATCAAACAAATCTGTGTACTCACCATGGGCTTCCCGCTCGTCTACGATCTGCTGCGAAAGTTTGCGCTCCAGCTTTTCCACATGCACAAAACCAATGAAAATGTCCCCGCCAATCAGCCGGGTTTTACGGCGGCTGCGGTTCACGCAGGGCGGCTGAATAACACCTCCCAGCCGCCTGGCCTCGTTGAAATACACCCACGAGCGGTAAAAGCCGCCAAAGTTGTTGATCACCGCTACCATAAATTCCAGCGGGTAATAGGCTTTCAGATAAAGGCTTTGAAAACTCTCCACCGCATAGGATGCCGAATGGGCTTTGGAAAAAGCATAGCCGGCAAAGGATTCCACCTGCCGCCATACTTCCTGTGTGACACCTTCAGGATAGCCAGATTTCCGGCAGTTGCTGAAGAATTTTTCCACGATGCTGCTGAATTCGGTGCGCGAACGAAACTTCCCGCTCATGGCCCGCCGTAAAATGTCGGCATCGGCAAGGTCAAGCCCTGCAAAGTGGTGGCAGACCTTTAGCACATCTTCCTGATACACCATCACGCCATAGGTTTCGGCAAGCTGCTCTTTCATCACCGGGTGCAGGTATTCAAAGCCCTGCGGGTTGTGAAAACGCTTGATGTACTCTTTCATCATGCCCGAACGTGACACCCCGGGACGGATGATGGAGCTGGCAGCCACCAGGGTGGTGTAATCGCTGCAGCGCAGTTTTGAAAGCAGACCCCGCATGGCCGGACTTTCAATGTAAAAACAGCCGATGGTCTCGCCCTGGTACAGACGTTTCTGTACCAGTTTATCCTGTTTAAAGCGTTTGACATCGTGCACGTCAATTTTACGGCCCCGGGTTTCCTCCACAATTTCTGCGGCTTCTTTTACATGCCCTATGCCACGCTGACTGAGAATGTCCAGTTTTTCGTAGCCCAGGTCTTCTGCCACGTACATATCCCACTGGGTGGTGGGGAAGCCTTTGGGTGGCATATCCAGCGCAGTGTAGTAGGTGAGGGGCTCCTCGCTGATGAGTATGCCGCCGGCGTGTATGCTGCGCAGGTTGGGGAAATCTGCCAGCCGCGCCGCCATCTTAACAATGCTGCGGTGCAGACTGTCTTTGTTCTGGTACTTGCGCGGATTGTCAGCCAGGGCGTCAATTTCGGCTTTGGGCAGTCCCTGAACCTTAGCCAGCTCCCGCAGCACCGAGCGGGCTTTAAAGGTGTTGATGGTGCCCAGCAAGGCCGTGTGTCGTGAGCCATAGCGTTTGAAAATGTAATCGGTCACCTCGTCCCGCTCTTTCCAGGAGTAATCAATGTCAAAATCCGGCGGTGTGCTGCGGCGTGGATTCAGAAAACGCTCGAAATACAGATCCAGCTCTATGGGATCAACATCGGTGATTTTCAGGCAGTAGGCCACCAGGCTGTTGGCGCCGCTGCCACGCCCCACATGATAAAATCCCCGCGACATGGAATAGCGTACAATGTCCCAGGTGATCAGAAAATAAGAGGCAAAGCCCATGGTGTCAATGATGTTTAGCTCGTGCTCCAGGCGCTTGCGGATGGCAGGGCCGGCCTTGGGGTAGCGGTATGAAAGCCCGTCGTATGCCAGTTTGTGCAGCAGGTTGCGGTCGTCGCGGCGACTGGCGGAAAACACAGCTTTGTTTTTAATGCTGCTCAGATCGTAATCCAGATGACACTGCCCCAGCACGTCCAGGGTATTGCGCACAATGAAATTGTAGCCGCTGTACACCTCCCGCAGTTTTTCCGGATGCACCGGATGGTCCTCTTTCCGGCCGCACATTTCCGGCTTGAGCTGCGAATACAGAATGTTGTGATTCACTGCCCGCAGATGACAATGCATGGCGTATTCGGATTTGTTGGTAAAACTCACCGCGTGCAGCATCACCAGCTTGTGTTTTTGTTCCAGCAGGGGCGAGTTGATCAGGCGACGAACTTCCCGCGGCCGTATGCCAATCAGCTCGTGCGCTTTCAGTGGACGGTCAGGCACACTATCGCTGGGGTAAATTACAAAAGCCTGTGAAAATTCCGGTGCTGCACCAATTTCGGTTTTGGCTTGTAAATGTCCGGTCAGAAATTCGTTCAGTTCCCGCATGCCCTCCCGGTTGCGCGCGATGCCCAGATACAGTTGCCTGTCCCCGTTTCGGAAATCAATCCCGCCAATGGCTTTTACGCCTTCATCCCGGCAAATACGTACAAAATCCGGCATGCCTGTGCTGTTGTTGATGTCGGTGAGAACCAGTTGGTCCACATCATGCGCTTTTGCCGCCCTGACAAGCTGTTGAGGACTCATCGTGCCGTAGCGCAGACTGTAATATGTGTGGGTGTTGAGGTACATGTTTTGATAGAGAGATTGAGTGATAGAGAGATTGAGTGATGGTGATTTGGGCAGCTTAACCGTCTTCGGCAGCTAATCCGCCTCCCTGCCCGCCAGTGTTAATTTTCATTGGTAGGCAGGCGGGCGCCCTGGCGCAGAGATATACAGCGTACTTAGTGTCCGTCAATAGAGTCAAGTGTCTGAGCTATAATGTTCGAGTTCAAGGCTTGCGAAGTATTGGTAACCAGGAGTTTACTGACGTAAATGACTGGATGCCAATGCGAGCGTAACGCAGAAATCGGACATTATAGACAGACACTACTTAATGAAAACCGACAGCCCGACGAATCGCCTTTTTACCAAAGCGTTTGCGGATGTCGTCCATGGCCATGTACAGCTCTGCCATTTCGGGTTTTGGCTCAAACAGACGCAGTTGTTGCACCCCGCGAATCAGTCCGCTGAATTTCACGCCCACCAGCCTCAGGCGCATGCGGCGGGTGTAGAGTTTGTCAAACAATTCATGCGCCACGGCCATCAGATCGTGGTCAAATGAGGTGTAGGCAATGCGTCGCTGCATGCTGTGGGTGTCGAAATTGGCATAGCGTATTTTCACTGTCACCGTGGATGTGAGCCAGTGGTCTTTACGGATTTTGTAAGCCAGTTTTTCCACCATGCTGCTCAGCAAATCGTGAATGGCGGCAATGTCCATGCTGTCGGCGTCAAAAGTGTGTTCGGAACCGATGGATTTACGCTCGGAATACTGCCTCACCGGTGTGTTGTCAATGCCGTTGGCACGTTCCCACAGTACTTTGCCGCTTTTTCCCATCAGGTTGACCAGCATCTCGGGCGGAATGTTGCTCAGGGTGCGTATATCGGCAATGCCCATGGCACGCAGGGTCTGAAAGGTTTTTGGCCCCAGCATGGGAATTTTCTGTATGGGCAGCGGATCCAGAAATGGCCGTACCTTTGGCGCTTCCACCATCAATTGCCCATTGGGCTTGGCTTCATTGGTGGCCATTTTCGATATGGTTTTGTTCACCGACAGGCCAAAACTGATGGGTAAGCCGCTTTCCCTGGTGATTTTCTGCCGCAGTTCGCTGGTCCATTTCAAATTACCAAAAAACTTATCCATCCCGGTAATGTCCAGATAATGCTCATCTATGCTGGCTTTTTCATAAGTCGGGGCTTCGCTGGCAATGATATCGGTTACCAGACGGGAGTATTTGGTGTAGCTGTCCATATCGCCACGGATAAACGCTGCATCAGGGCATAACTGACGCGCCATCTTGGCCGGCATGGCCGAATGCACACCAAATTTTCGGGCTTCATAACTGCACGAGGACACCACGCCCCGGTCTGAAGTACCGCCAATGATGACAGGCATATGGTTCAACCTGCTGTTTTTGAGCCGCTCCACCGACACAAAAAATGAATCTAAATCGAGATGTACCACGTTTCTTTCCATAGTGATGAAAAATTAATCAAAAATGCGATAACAAATTAATCAAAAAATCAATACATACAGAAAAAATATCAAACTTATTTCATCCAATTTTACTTTTATGTTATGCATATCGGTATCAATTGGATGCGGACATCAATTAAAATGGCAATGAAAAAGACAGCCTGACCCCAAATTGCAAATGGGCAACAGAAAGTTGTGTCTTGAAATCTTGCATATAATTGTCATATATTTCTGAAAATCAGAAATAAAAGTTATTTTGCATTGCATGCTGCGCTTGATGAAAAAAGATTTGATATTATTCTTGGCTTATCTGAAAATAATTCGTATTATTGCAAGCCAAAATTTGAAGGAAAATTAATTAAAGCGTACGGCAATGGAATTAATGAAAGTTGTTGAGAAAGAATACTCAAAAGAAGCAAATTACCCCGAATTCGGAGCTGGTGATACCATCACGGTACATTATAAGATCAGAGAAGGTAATAAAGAACGTATACAGGAATTTCGTGGCGTTGTTCTTCAGCGTCGTGGTGATGGTATGACCAAGACCTTTACAGTGCGTAAAGCATCCGGAGGATTTGGTGTTGAACGTATTTTTCCGGTCAATTCTCCCTTTATCGAGAAAATCACAGTCAATAAACGTGGTAAAGTACGTCGTGCACGTATTTATTACCTGCGCGGACTGACAGGTAAAAAAGCCCGTATCAAGGAAAGAAAGTATTAAGCAACGAATATACAGATGAAAAAACGCCTCAGGAAAAGAGGCGTTTTTTATTTGTTCAATAATCTGATAAACATAAAAAAAACCGGAGCGAATCCGGTTTTTTTTGTGCAAATTAAATAAAATGCGCAATGAATTATTGTTGCATTTCTCTTAAGCGCTGTTGTAGTTCCTGGTCTTGTTGTACAAGTCTGCTTATCTCAATATACCTTTCTTTGCTCATGGATGAATTTTCGATGAGTTCATCCATTTTGGTACGCATGTTTTTCTGCTGTTCCTTTACAATTTTGTCAGACTTTTCAAAAGCAGTGGCCTCTTGTTCGGTCATTTCCGGTTCTTCGCCTTTGTTTTTGGCTTGTGATATTTCCTGGTAACGCTGAACAGTCAGGTCGTTATTCTCAATTTCTTTTACCATAACCTGCTGGCCTTCCTGATTGATTTTCTGAACGCCCATTTGCAAATTATTAAATTCTTTGAGCTCTTCATCAGTGACAGCTTCACTTGGCTGGCCTCCGTCTTGTGCAAAACCGGCACCTGCGATAAACAGACCCATTAGAACTAAACCAGTACTTAATTTCTTTTTTAACTTCATAAACGTTTTCCTTTTTTGGTTTATATAGTTAACAAACGGAGTGTTGTTCCTAATGTTGTGAATGTAGTGAGAGAATTCCGTCAAAAATCGATAAAACATACATAAAAACCTTTGAATTAGAGTTGTCGTGTATAAAAACATAGCAGACTGAATAATGTGTCAATATGTAGTTGCTGGTAAAGAGCATAGTTAAGATATGATGATATGCCCGAAAAGCCACACTATGCCTGAATGGTCGTTTTGTGGGTGTTTATGATTCTGCCTGTTTATTTACTTAAAAGAATCTTTTTCCGCTCATATCAAAATTTGATGTACCTTGAGCATATCACTACAGCGCATGATAGCCTGCTGTGAAAGGGCTGTCCTCATAGGGTTGTCATGCATCAGCAAAGCGTAAAAACCAAAATAAAACACGATATGAGAAAAAAGCATGATTTTGGTGCACTAAAAGCAATGTATGTTAATTGCACTTTGAAGAAGTCTCCGGAGAAAAGCCATACCGATGGCCTGATGAATGTCTCAAAAAGCATAATGAGAAAAGAAGGTGTTACCGTAAAAGAACTGCGCCTGGTAGATTATCACATAGCTCCGGGAGTCTATCCTGACATGAAAGAGCATGGCCATGACAGGGACGACTGGCCTGATTTGTTTGAAAAGATTTTTTCAGCAGACATTCTGATCGTTGGAACACCCATCTGGCTGGGCGAAAAATCTTCCGTTGCGCAATTATTGATTGAGCGATTATACAGTATGAGTGGCATGACCAATGATGCAGGACAATATTTGTATTATGGAAAAGTCGGAGGCTGCCTGATTACCGGCAATGAAGACGGAGTGAAACACACTGCCATGGGAGTGTTGTATGCCCTGCAGCATCTTGGTTATTCCATTCCGCCCCAGGCTGATGCAGGATGGATTGGCGAAGTAGGACCCGGCCCGAGTTATCTCGATGAAGATTCAGGTGCTCAGGATAATGACTTTACAAACAGGAACACAACATTTATGACATACAATCTTTTGCATCTGGCAAAAATGGTAAAAAGTCAGGGTGGATATCCCGCTTACGGTAACAGCCGTACTGAATGGGATGCCGGAACCCGCTGGAATTTTGAAAATCCGGAATACAGATAAAAACGGGGAGGAAATTATCCTGCCCCGCTTGGTTTGATTTGAAATAAGTGATCTTGCCGGATGTGAAATTATCTGACAATGAAACGTATTGGTTTTAGTCCTTCTGCCTGGAAATAATATGTGCCTTTTGATACCTCCGGCATGTTGATCTGAGTTGACCAGGGTTCCAGTTGGCCCTGATGTATCATTCTTCCGTCAATTGAAATTATCCGAAATGTATTGTAACCGTTATTCTCATGCTTTAGGGTAAAATCTCCCCTGTTGGGATTTGGATATAGTTCTGCATCGGTGTTATCCTGATCGTTACGTTGGATAATCTGCGTTGGGGAATAAGAATATTGCCCGTCAAAATCGGTTTGTTTCAAACGATAATATATTTGTTCTTCAGCCATGACATTGTCAAAATAGGTATATTCAATGCTTCTCTTGCTGTTTCCGGCTCCATCTATTGTGACTACCGGTACAAATACTTTCCCATCAGTGCTTTTTTCAATGGTGAAATAATCATTGTTGGTTTCTGATGCTGTTTCCCAAAGAAGCTCAATGCCATTGTCTGCAGGTTTGGCTGTGAAATATTTCAGGCTCACAGGCAATATACCGGTGTAATCACTCAGCAAATATGGATAACCGTCATTGATGCTTGGGTCTATTCCCCAGATACCGGTGAAATCATAATCTACAAAAGTTGATTGCGTGTTCATGTCTGCTGTGGTTTCGCCTTCACCGCCAGGGCTGGTGTTCCAGCCTGAAGTTTCTGTGTCCCAGTAAGCGCTGACAAGTGTCGTATTACCATCATAGGTGCCCAAAAGACCACCCACATTTGTCACCGATGGGTTGCTGGCTGGCACATTCACCAGACTGCTGGAGTAGGAATAGAATATTTCTGCACGTTGCAGACCACAACCTACAAGACCGCCTACTCGTTCAACACTGCTGATTTGGGCTGTTGTATTATCCACATTCACAGACCCGCGGGCATAGGAATTGATGATGATCCCTTTCTGGGTACAGCCGGCAAGACCTCCGAATTTGTCTCCTGTATTGTTTTCCGACCAGTATACATCTGTAATGGCAAATGATTTGGAAATCCGGGGTTTATATCCATCACTGTTGGCAGTAGAGCGGTGGCTGTTGTTTGATCCAACAAGACCACCAATGGCACCATCACCTGTAACAACAGAACTCCTAACCCAGGCATATTCTATTTTAGTGTGCTGATTAGCCGTGACACGTCCCGCCAGAGCACCTACGCCACGAGCACCGGCAACTTCTGCGTTGATCAGTCCTACATTGGTAATGCTGATTTCAGTTACATCATCATCAACACCAACATGACCGAACAAACCGATATTGTTGGTAAGAGGCCTGTCAATCCTGAGATCATAGATGACATGACCCTGACCATTATAATGTCCGTAAAATCTGTCGGTTGAGCCGGAACCACCCAGAGGCAGCCAGCCTTTTCCGTCATTGTCATGATCATAATTCCTCAGATTTATATCATTTGTCTGGATGAAATGACTGCCCAAATGGTTTCTTACTTCGTTCAGCTCTGAAGGATTGCTTACCTGATAAGGATCTGCTTCCGTACCGCTGCCTCCTGCAAACTGAGCTTTTGCAGTGAAAGAACCTATCAGTATTAGTATCAGTATAAATATGTACGTTTTTTTTGTTTCCATAATTACCGTTTTTTACCTATTTACTATTTAGAACAATTCTAAATAAACATTGTTTATTCTGTAAGAGACTTTTATTGGCCTTTCAATCAGTGATTAAGGAGAAATCTTCTCAATTTCCTTACATAGCAAGGCAAGCAAAAACATCTTAAAACGAGATTATTTATGGAAAAAACTTTGTACAGATCAGAAAACCGCGGAAAAGCTGACCATGGATGGCTAAAAGCCAGACACAGTTTTAGTTTTGCAGGCTGGCATAACCCACAACGTCTGCACTTTGGTGTGCTGCGGGTTTTGAATGATGATATTGTTGCACCTGGCAGGGGTTTTGATATGCATCCGCATGAAAATATGGAGATCATCACCATTCCATTGAGTGGATATCTGGAGCACAGGGATGATATGGGCAATACATCCATGATTCAGGAAGGTGATGTTCAGGTAATGAGTGCCGGTACCGGGGTGCTTCACAGTGAATACAATCCTGACGATGAGCAGGCTGTCAATTTGCTGCAAATCTGGTTGTTTCCGAGGGAGCGCAATCTTACACCCCGTTATCAACAAAAAACATTTTATCCGGAAAAGCAAGTCAACCAATTGGTTCAGATTATTTCACCGGATCAGGATGATGGGCTCATGTGGTTGCATCAGGATGCCTGGTTTTATATTTCTCTTGTGGAAGCCGGTAATAAGCTGGAACATCATTTTCATCATGATCATAACGGAGTATATCTTTTCCTGATCAGTGGTGAGCTTGAGGTGGCCGGGGAAAAACTCAGAGCGAGGGATGCCATTGGTGTCAGCCGGACAGACAAACTGACCATACAAGGTTTGAAGGATTCCCGCTTTCTGTTGATGGAGTTTCCCATGCAAAATTAGTTTGTAATAAATGATATGAATGATGGGAGGGATTGAAAATTTAAATCCCCTTTTTATAAGTTAATTTTATGATGGTTAGATAGCATCCATACTTTTTTCTTATCTTCGGATTTTCGATGTGGCACTGTATTTGGAGATAGGATAATAGTAAAAATTGCACTTATGCATCGGTGGGTATTTATAATTCTGATAGGTTTGCTTTTGATTTCCGGAGCTTGTAAGAACTCCGGGAAACAGAATGAACCGGTGCAGGAAGCAGCAGAAGCGACAGAGACTCCTGATACCGGAAGGCATGATTCAGTGACAGGGTCCAATTCTTCTGCCGATACCATTGCGCAAACAAGTTATATTGACCTTGCGATATGGAACAGAAAACTTGAAATGTCAGTGCCGCAGCAAACTGTTCTGCTGAAAAATGCCCGTGGCTATGCGCTTTTTGATTTGATGCCGGTCTCAGGTTTTCCCGGATTTGACAGTTTGAGGCTGGATGTTCATCAGTTTCCTTGTCAGATTTGTACAGCCGATGCTCATGAGGTATATGAATCCTATTACCAGCCCGGAGAATATCATAAGTACGATACTCTGGAAGTGGCATCAGATACAATTTTCAAAGAATCCATAAGCTATAAAAATGAGCAGGGGGGCGGGATTGAGCATTTTTATCTCACATGGCGTGATGCTTATCATCATAAACTTGTATTTCACTTTCAGATTTACCACTCTGCCGAACAAAGGGATAGTGTTTACCAACAGGCTGTTAGAAAGGAATTTAATGAAGTGAAAAAAATAATGACTTCTGCCGTTGACAATGCCCGGTCTGAAATGCACTATCCTATGACAGACCTGATTGTTAGTATGGAGCTGGATTGCATTGTTGGTGGGTATAGCGGAAACCGGTGGTACAATATTGATGAGTTGCTACAGGTTGATCCGGCATATATTTATGTATTAAGCGGAAAGGATACGCTGATGTGTCACAACCATTTTTATTGTTACAGCAGAGAGCGATATCTTTTCCCGGCTATGGCTTTTGTCAATCAGGCCAGTTTGCAGCAATATCTTGAGGTAAGAGCATCAACCCCTTCCATCATTCTGAACTACGGAGAGAGCCCCGATGCATATCTGGCATTTACGTCTTCCCACAATCCGTTCCATGAAAGAGCAAAAATTCTGTTGCAGGATCATGATGGCAGTGAGATGATTCCTGCTTCAGATAGTTTGGGTGTAATGCCTGATTCTAAAGAAATAAACCGGAATGAAGATTACTCCCGTACTTTTGTTGATGTTCTCAGAACTGATATTGATAATGACGGTTTGTTCGACACTGTCCGGTGGATTGTTGCTTATAAGCCTGCAGACGAAGATGGTTTCTGTGATCCGGGTTCCGGAAAGCTGCGTATGCTTACTTATGGAAATGGTGCAGAAATCCGGCAATGGATTCCCTCTACCAAAAAATCTGAATGTGGAACCGGTTATTTACAGAGCATGCTTGATATGAACGGGGACAATCATTATGAATTTGTTGAGTACAAACAGGCGGCTCATCGTCAGCAATTGCAGGTGCTTGAAGTTGAAAATAGTAGTTTTGCCAGTGTTTTTACCGTCAAATGGTGAAACGTCTTTCCCAAAACAAAAACCGGAAGCAGGTGGTTGATCTGAAACTTTGATTATTTCTTTCAGCGCTTATCAGGTTTCAGTAACAACACATCAAACCATGAGTATTTGTCTGTAAAAGAGTTTACCTGAGTGAAACCTGCCTTTTTCAGGAGCTCGCGGCCTGATTGTTGTGTGAATTTGTTGGAATTTTCCGTATGTATGTATTCGTCCTTGTTAATGCGTAGTGGAGCTGGAAAATACGGACTGTTGACCATGATGTTGTGTCTGGCTTTCAGGTGCATTTCAATGCGTTCCTTTTCCTGATTGTAAAAAGCAAGGTGCTCAAAATCATTTTCCCTGAATGTGGCATGGATAATCCGGTTAAGATGGGATAGAATATTCCGGTTAAATGCTGCTGTGATACCTGTTTTATCATTATATGCCCGTTCCAGTATGTCTGTCTCTTTGACCTGATCAAGACCGAGAATTAGAAAATCATGCTCTTTCATATTTTCCCTGAGGTTTTCGAGAAATTGCAGAGCCTGCCGGCGGGAGAAATTACCAAGCGTAGAGCCCAGAAAACAATATAAATTTTTTTCAGCTTCAGGCATATGCTGTAATTGGTTTGTAAAATCCATGATTACACCTTCTGTCCTAAGCTCAGGGAAAAGTTCATGCAAACGCAACAGAGAATCCTCTACAGCTGTTCTGCTGATATCAACCGGACGGTATGTTATCCCGGATCTTTCCCTGGCAGTGAGCCGGGACAACAGGATTGATATTTTGGAAGGATCGCCACTACCCAGTTCGGTTATGCAGAGGGGAGCAGCTTCCTTTATCAGAGAACGGCCTGCGGATTGGAGTATGCTTTTTTCACTCCGTGTGGGATAATACTCTTCAAGCCGTGTGATTTCTTCAAACAGGGCAGAACCTTTGGCATCATAAAAGAATTTGCTGGATATGGATTTGTTCTCAGCAAAGAGTCCTTCGATGATTTCCTTTTTTACTTCCTCCTGATTCTGTTCCGGGGACAGGTCAAGGATATCTGTCTTCTCAATTACTTCAGTGCTGTTCTTGTATGGCATAATCAGTCTGTTTCTTTGGTTGAAATCGGGTTGTCCGGATCACTGCTCCACTCAAACCATCCACCATCATACACCGAAACATTGGGCCAGCCCATCAGCCAGGCATTCAGAAATGCTTCGCTGCCTCTCCAGCCGGTTCCGCAATAAAATGCAATTTTTTTATCGGGTGTTACACCGATTTCTCTCCAGTTGGCTTCGGTTTCCTGATATTCACGCATGCTGTGATCAAGGTTTCTGTAATTTTCCATGTGGTAAGCATCTGTGCCGCAGTTACCAAATACGGCTCCGGGAATGTGGCCCTTCTTTTCAATATAATTATAACCGCTGACTTCACCTATCCACTCCCTCCAGCTTCTGATGCTTACGATTTCTCCCTGAGAGCTCTTGATAAGCTCTTTGGCTTCCGGCGTATCTATCATGAGTTCGGGCCTTCCCGGAATCTGTCCGCCAAAAATTTTGACCGGGTGTGCTTTGGTTTCTTCTCTGACCACAGGAAACCTGGCATCCCGCCATGCCTGCAGGCCACCGTTCAATATCTTAACATCTTTTACACCGGCATAAAGCATGATGGCAGCAGCACGCATGGCGCCCAGATGACCGGCATTGCTGCCCGGAAAATCCGATTTGTTGTCGGGATGAGAAAATCTGCCATACAATATTACTGTGCTGTTTTTATTGATTCCATGCCTGGTAAGAGATGATTCCAGTTCTTCAGGGCTGCGGCGATTCCATGTCTCGGTGGATTCCAGATCGTTGGTGTCCAGCGGTATTGATCCCGGTATGTGACCGGCCTTGTAGTCATCCGGATTCCGGTAGTGTACATGACAAATCACAGCATGCTCACCATACATATGATCGGGCTTTATCCCTTCTGCAACCTGTCTTAGCCACCAGGGCGGCACCAGATGCTGATATCGTTTAAGGCTGCTCACCGGCATATCCGGATTGTTTAACCACATCTCCGTAAAATCCTCAAAATACCGTACATCCTTATGCCCGGTTTTTTCCAGCAGATAGCAAACATGCTTTATTTCTGCAGGTTTGTCGCCATAGACAACAATCGTTGGGTAATCTGTGATGTTTTTGTTTCTCACAATTTCTATCCAGTCAATATAAGTTGCCCAATGCGCAGGTAAAGATTTGGCACCGGGAATATGACCACCTCTGTTTTCACCAGGTCGTTTCCATCCATTATAGGTATCCATAGAACGAACATCAAGCAGTACAGCATTCTCATCCTCAGACAGCCTTCTGAGGTCCGTCACAGTGATTTTATCCATAATATATTGTTTGTATCTTTCATTTAGAACATATATCCCTGCATAATGTTTTGGAATGTAGCAGCCCTTGAACATATCAGGTATGAAAACTGTTTATCTGATGGTGAAAAATCATTTGGATAATAGTAAAATATTACCGTACTTTCACCGCTGAAAGGATAACCGATTATGGAACACAGACAGAATCTTAGTGCTTTGACTTTTCAGGGTCTGCTGAGGAACAGCAAATCCCGTTATTCACAAAACAAGGCTCTTGGTTTTGATGAAGAAAAATTGATGACCTATGCAGAAATGCATGAGGCAATTGAGGAAACTCAGAAAAAGCTGGCCGGATTAGGCCTGAGCCCCGGTGATAAGCTTGCTTTGTTGTCAAATAACAGTCCCAACTGGGCAATAGCTTATTTTGCAGCCACAAGTATGGGAGCCATTGTTGTTCCCATGCTGCCGGATCTGCAAAAGCATGAAATTCTCAACATCCTTACACATTCGGAAGCCAGATTTCTACTTGTCTCTGAAAAACTGGAAAAGAAATTTGATGATGAGGTAAATGCTCTGCCCGAAACCATTATCATGCTTGATGATATGAGTATCCTGAAAGGAGACGCAAATGCACAGCCGGTGGAGCCAGACATCCCGGAAATCGCTGAGGATGATTTGGCTGTGATTATCTATACCTCCGGAACAACAGGAAACTCAAAAGGTGTGAAGCTTACCCACAAGAATTTGATAGTTAATGCAATTCAGGGTGATGGCGTGCAACCTGTCAACCAGGATGACAGATTTCTCTCTGTTTTGCCTTTGTCACATGCCTATGAAAACACATTGGGTCTGTTGCTGCCCGTGCTGAACGGTGCAAGTGTTACTTACATTAGAAAACCACCCACAGCCTCAGTATTGATGCCGGCAATGAAAAGAGTTAAGCCGACACTTATGCTGACCGTACCAATGATCATTGAGAAAGTTGTGCGTAAAAAAGTATTCAGCAAATTTGAAAGCGGTGGTTTGATTACTTTAATGTATAGGCTGGCACCTTTCCGCAGACTGGTGCATTATCTGGCCGGCAAAAAAATCAAAACAGCTTTTGGCGGAGAATTGAAATTTTTCGGCATTGGTGGTGCCAAGCTGGATGCCAGGGTTGAGAGATTTTTGATTGATGCAAAATTTCCTTATGCCATCGGCTATGGCCTGACAGAAACGGCTCCGCTTTCTGCAGGTTGTGCTCCTTTCAAAACCAAACTGCAGTCCACCGGGCCGGCAGTCAGAGGTGCCGATATCCGCATCAGCGATGGACGTGACGGAGGTGCCATTGGGGAAGTACTGATTAAAGGCCCCAATGTGATGAAAGGGTATTATAAAAACCCGGTACTGACCAATGAAGTATTTACAGATGACGGATATTTCCGTTCCGGAGACCTGGGCATATTTGACAGGAAAGGCCGGCTCTATTTACGCGGACGTACCAAAAATATGATTCTCGGAGCCAATGGAGAAAACATTTATCCTGAAGATATAGAGTCTGTCATTAACAATTATTCTTATGTTACCGAATCTGTCGTTGTTGAACGCAAAGGCAAGTTGGTGGCACTGGTGCATTTTAACCGTGAGGAAATTGAAGAGAAATTTCAAAATATGCGTCATGATATTCACGAACGGGTGGAAGAAAAGCTTGAAGTACTGAGAAAAGACCTGCAGGATTTCGTTAACTCCAGGGTGAACAGGTATTCCCGTTTGCAGATGGTTGTCGTTCAGCCGGATGAATTTGAAAAAACAGCAACGCATAAAATTAAGCGGTTCATGTACGAGTAAGGTAATGGCAGGTTTCCTGCAGACAAATGCTTTCTATACAATGCCATCAAGGCAGAACTCCCTGCGCGCACATGTTTTGCAGTGTTTTCCCATCCATACTTCGTCAAATTGCTGAATGGTTTGTTGTACCAGATCAGGCTCATCAGTAAAAATTCCCGATTCAAAATTGCGCCTGTCGGGTGATTTAGCTCCCATTGCGGCTCCGGTAAGATTTGCTGAGCCGATATAAGCCTTTTGCATGTCAATGATGATGATTTTGAAATGCACCCTTGGGCATAGCATGCGCTCCAGTTGATTTCTCAGGGCAGGATATTTGTCAAAATCCCTGCGGAAATTTTTTCCGGGTTCTTTGGCATGGATCAGTCGCACCGAAGTGCCCTTTTTCAGCATTTCAGCCAAAACATATAAGTAAGGAGTAAAGTTACCACGGTAACTTACATGCAAATCCTTGATGTCAGCTGTGCCGATCCATAATGTTTCTCTGGCACTGTAAGTGGCTTTCAGTACCCGCTCATAATGTTGTTTATTGCTGATGTATTCAATCATGATGATACAAATATAATAAACAGGGCTCTACTGCAAATTCGTGGAATATTTTATCAAATATAATATCAGGGCTAAAGCCCATTGCGTTTTTCGCCTTAAAAACCCCGCCCTAAAGG
>JBKGYK010000013.1:0-52312 GCA_046546095.1 Bacteroidales bacterium | reverse complement strand
ACTTCCTTCATGCCTTAATGGTTCAAAAAAGGAAATATTAAGTCATGCCGATCTGACAGGTTGGGTTGTCTTATAACGAATACAAACAAGGATAAAAACTGCAGTTTTTTATTGTCTGAATTCCGGATTTTATTATCTTTAGGATTATCAAATCACAGTCAATGACATTACAATCCATCAAAAGCTGGGCTGAACAAGACAGGCCGCGCGAGAAGCTACTTGAAAAAGGGGCTTCAGCCCTCACCGATGCGGAGTTGATCGCCATACTTTTGGGTTCCGGTAGCCGGAACATGTCTGCCGTGGAGTTGGCCAGACATATGCTGGCACAGTATGACAACAACCTGAGTCGTTTGGGCAAGGCCTCTGCTGACGAGCTTTGCCGTTTTCAGGGTGTAGGTCATGCCAAGGCTGTTAGTATTGCAGCTGCTATGGAACTCGGCCGGCGCAGAAAAGTCAATCGCAAGGAGTATCCCGCCATTCGCCGTAGCTTTGATGCTGTAGAGCTTATGGAGCCCGTGATCGGTGATTTGCCCCATGAGGAGTTCTGGGTCTTGTTTCTTGATCGTGCAAACAAGGTCATTGACAAGAAAAAACTGTCCTCCGGCGGTACCATTGGTACTGTGATTGATGTGAAAATGGTGCTTAAATCTGCTTTGGAAAAACTGGCACAGGGGCTGATTGTAACCCACAACCATCCCTCGGGAAATAAGAAGCCCAGCCAGAGCGATGTCAGCATCACCATGAAACTCAAAAGAGCAGCAGAGCTCATGGATATCAGTTTGCTCGATCACATCATCATCACCGGCAACGGCTATTACAGTTTTGCCGATGAAAGTATACTCAACGACGATTCAGAAACCCTATAAAATCCACTGCAATGATCTGTATTTACAGCACGCATATCACACCACGTTTACGATATATCGCCAATCTGATTTTTGAAGAATACAGCGAAGAGGAGGTCAGGTTTTTCAGCAATGCACAGGATATTCCTTCAGGTGAAATTTTCATCAATTACAGTGGTACATTTTTCGCGAAAGCCTTCAACATTGCACCCGAAGGACTTTTGCACGAAGATCATATTCGCGATACATTGCCGGAATTGCCATATGAGCGATTGCCTGTAATATTCAAAACCAAAGGAGAGGATTTGCATTATGATGTGTTTGCTGCCTGTTTTTTCTTCCTCAGCCGGTATGAGGAATATGTCATTGACGATGTGGATCAGCACGGCAGATATCATGCTGAGCGTACCATCGCCTGGCGTGCCGGTTATCTTGAAACGCCGCTGGTGAATTTGTGGATTGAGGATTTTATGAAAAAACTAAAATCCCGCTTTTCAGAATTTGTCTGGTCGAAACCTTCTTACAGGTTCAGATCCAGCATGGATATAGACAACACATGGGCATACATGCACAAGCCACGCTGGCGCCTTCTGGCAGCTACCATTCGTGACAAACTTAAAAATGACGGCAACAGCATTAAGGAACGCAAGGCGGTACTCAGGCGGCATCAGCCCGATCCTTTTGAAAATTATGATGAAATCATCGAAATCCACAAAAACAGAACGCCTTTATGCCTGGTGTTTTGGCTGATGGGGGATTACGCCCGTTTTGACAAAAATATTCCCTGGTGGAATAAGCATCAGCAGGAATTGATTCGCAGACTCAGTAAGCATTTTGATACCGGAGTTCATCCTTCCTACAAATCGGGAAAATCATTCCGGTATATGAAAAAAGAAAAGAAACGCCTGGAAAATATCCTGAACACAAAGGTCAGCAAGTCACGTCAGCATTACCTTCGACTGAAGGTGCCGGATACATTCCGACGTCTTGAAAAACTGGGCATTAAGGAGGATTATTCCATGGGATTCCCGTCATATGGCGGTTTCCGATCGGGTGCCACCTTTGCTTATTATCCATACGATATTGAGAATGAAAGACCCTTTAGCGTGAAAACCTTTCCGGTGACCATCATGGATGCCACCCTGAAATATCATCTCAATCTTAAACCGGATCAGGCAGAAAGGACAATAAGCAATTACATCAGTCTGTTTCGTGAGCATGGTGGCGATTTCATCCCGGTATGGCACAATGAATCCCTGTCAGATAACGGAGTTTGGAAAGGCTGGAAAAAAGTCTATATTGGCATGCTTAACAAAGCGAGCGATTCATGAATATCCGGAAGCTATCAAACAGCCAGATAGACAAAAATGCCTGGGACCTGTGTGTGCGGGACTCTGAAAACGGTCGTGTTTATGCACTTAGCTGGTATCTCGATTGCCTTACCAATGGAAAATGGGATGGCCTGGTTCTGGATAATTACAGAGCAGTGATGCCTTTGCCCTATGTGAAAAAGGCCGGTATCCGCCTGTATATTCAGCCCTGGTTTTGTCAGCAGCTGGGTCCTTTCTGGATACACAGCTATCCCAAAGGTTTGCTGTCTGCAATGAAGAAAAAAATTGCATCTCCGTTTTATCACCTCAATCTGAACAGTCAGACCCGGTTTTTTCCTGAAAATCACAAGCTGGAACTTCGTCCCAATATGGTACTTCCGCTTGACAAATCATGGAAATCCCTGGTTTTGGATTTCAGGAACAATCACAGGAGGAATATAAAAAAGGCCAAAAAAGCCGGTCTGGAAATCCGTCCCGTAAGAACAGAACAATACCTGGAATTAAAAAAGTCGAGTGGTACACGTATGAGCGGAAAGCAATGGGAAAAGCTCGGGAACCTGCTTGCTGAACTTGACAAAAAGAATCTTCTGATACCTGCCGGTGCATGGCTTGACGGTGAACTTGTGTCAGCCGTTTGCTGGATAAAGGATTTCAGGCACCTGGTGTATTTTCAGGCGGCCGGCAATGAAGCGGGAAAAAAGCATGCTGCTGCTTTTCTGCTGGTAAGTGATATGATGGAGCAATATGCCGGAAAGGATTATGTAATTGATTTTGAAGGATCCGTCAATCAGGGAATCAGAAGGTTTTACCGCGGATTTGGGGCAACAAATGAAGCCTATCCTGTGTTGATAAGTTCTGGAATGCGCATTCTGGAAAAAATTAATCGCCCATGACACATCAGCAAAAGACAGAATTGTATGGCTGGATGGCTCCTTTTACAAAAGTATCCGCAGCAGTGCGAAAGAAGATACCGCCTGTCATCATGCCTTTTTATCATACAGTCAGTGATGAAACGCTACCTCATCTGGCTGAATTGTATCATGTGAAAAGCAGCCGTGCTTTTCGTCAGGATCTGGATTATCTGCTCCGGCATTTTCTTCCTCTCAGCATGGAGGATTTTATCAGCAACAGGTACGATAGAAACAAAGCTCACATGCTTTTGTCCTTTGATGACGGGCTGAAGGAGTGCCATTCAATTGTTGCACCCATACTGAAAGAAAAAGGTATTCCGGCTGCATTTTTTATCAACCCGGCATTCATTGACGATAAGGCCTGGTTTTACCGATACGAGGCTTCCTGGCTGATCCACGATCTCAAAAATCAGGATCCATCCGATGATGCATCATGTACCATCATCAAAATGAAGGAAAAGGAAATGCTAGGGTATCAGGAGCAGCTTCGTGCTGTGAATTATTTCTCTCTGGATGTGATTGACAGGATTATGGAGCGTTTGCAGGTAAACCGGCAGAGTATGAAACTGCAGACCCGTGTTTATATGACTGAATCCGAGGTGCGATCATTGCAAAAGGATGGTTTTCATATAGGCGCCCACAGCCAGCATCATCCTCTGTTTTCCGAAATATCTGCGGACGAAAGGTTGCGCGAGGCCAGTGAGAGTGCTGATGCAGTATCAGACATTGTAAGTCAAAATATCAAAACATTTGCCTATCCCTTTACGGATGATGGCATGAGCAGGGAGCAACTAAATGCTGTGATTGAGGCCGGTGGTTTTGCAGCTACCTTTGGCACCAGTGGTTTTGGGAAAACTCCGGATATTCCGCATTATCAGAGAATCCCAATGGAGCACGGCAGGCGATTTTCCGCCAAAAAAATCGTTTCCGGAGAGATCATCGCGGACAAAATAAAATCCATTGTTAAACGATGAGCAGCACCGGTTTACATAAAATCAAGCATGCTGATTTGAAAAAATTCGTCAAATCAGAAGTGTACAAAGGATTTACGCAAAAACCACTGTCACAGGAGCGGATCGCTTCTTATCTTGCCAATCCAAATGCCCGTCCGGATGATCACATACTGTACTATCTGCAAAAAAACGGGGAGCTGATCGCCTATCGAAGCATTCTGCCGGACAATTATCATGGAAAGACACCGGAACATTTTGGCTGGCTCAGCGGCAATTGGGTTCATCCGGATCATCGTCGTCAGGGACATTCGGGCAGGCTTCTGGAAGCTGTACTCATAGACTGGGATCACAAGCTGATGTATTCCAACTTTGCACCCGAGTCGCATGCGCTGTATCAAAAATCCGGCAAGTTTCGGGAGATTTCCACGCGCAGGGGTTATGGATTTTATTTGTATGCACGGCCATCACGTCTGTACCGGATGCGTGCAGGAGCATTCAAAAAACTACTGCTTCCCTTTGGGGATATTGCTTTTGCCGTAGCGGCTGTGTGTAAACGGCTGTTTTTACGGCCACCGGCACCTGGTTGTGAGTTTACATTGCTGAAAGAACCCAATGAAACCTTTTACCGGGAATTTGAAAACCGTCATGTGTTGGGATTTGAGCGGGGCAGGCGTGAGCTGGAGTGGATTATACAATATCCCTGGATCAGGGAAGGCGGGGAGAAGCAGGCATATTATTTTTCTCACCGGGCCGGCCGGTTTTATTATCGCTTTATTCTGATGAAAGAGCAGGAAGAAACCTGTGGTTTTGCCATGTTGCAATACCGTGACGGCAGCTTGCAGATTCCCTATTTTCAGCTTGGTGATGGCGGACATGAGGCCATGGCAGCCTGGCTTGTGAGATACTGCCGCAGAAATTTTATCCGGCAGATGATTATTTATGATCCGGTATTATCCGAAGCTGTGGCCATGCATAAAAAGCATTTTGTGTATCACAAAAGAAAAACACAAAAAATATATGCATCCTGGCAGCCGTCAGGTTTTAGTCCGCTTGCCGCAGACGGCGACGGGGATTATGTTTTTTCCTGATGCCTTTTTGCCTGAAAATCATAATGGAGGGAAAGATTTTCTGTTGTAAAGCAGAGAAAATTGTATTTCAGTTTCAGGATTCAACCTATCTTTACATTTTAGAAAACAACGTTGTATCTGGGTTTCTATTACGGCGTATACAAAAACAAGTGTTATGATAAAATTTGTAAATCTTGGTGAGCGTGGCAGTCTGCTGGATCAGTTTGTATCAGAGATTCGTAATGAGCGCATACAGAAAGACAGTTTACGTTTCAGGAGAAATATGGAACGGGTAGGTGAGATTATGGCATATGAGATTTCCCGTGAGATGGTTTTCAAACGTGAGAACATCAAAACCCCGCTGGGTGTTGCTGATGTGCCGGTGATGGATAAGTACCCGGTTCTTGCCACCATTTTGCGTGCTGGCATTCCGTTTCATCAGGGTTTTCTGAATTACTTTGACAAATCTGACAATGCTTTCATTGCCGGATACCGGAAATATCATAAAGACCATACATTTGAAGTAAAGCTGGATTATGTTACCGCACCTGATTTGACAGACAGGGATGTAATCATTGTTGACCCCATGCTGGCGACAGGCTCAAGCTTTGATCTTGCCTATAAAGCCATGAAAAAATACGGGGAGCCTGCTCATGTTCATCTTGCTGCCATCATTTCATCCAAAGAGGGCATAGAAAATCTTCAGAAGCTGATGCCTGTTGATAAATGTACCATCTGGACTGCGGCTGTGGATGATGAGCTTACCGTAAAATCATACATTGTCCCCGGACTGGGAGATGCCGGTGATCTGGCATATGGCCCGAAATTATAAGTGTTTACTGTTTCCTGAGATTGCGCACAACAAAGCGGGCAGTATTCCGGGAGCGTTGCTCAAGTATAACTTCTTTTCCCGATAACATTTTTGTAACGGCCTCATCTGTAAAATGTCTGATGGTGATCAATTCGAGATTTTCATTGTACAGTATTTTGAAATCTTCGGACAGGCGCTGTATCAATGCCGGTAATTTCCGCTTATCGCAATTAAAACAAACCGAATAGGAGATGGCTGAGTTTTGACTTATGCTGACATGGGCATTGAATTTATCAAAAATATCAAATATCCGGCTTATGTGTTTTTCCATAATGAATGAAAAATCACGTGGAGAAATTGACATCAGGATTTGCTCTTCTTTTACAATATACACCGGGGCAAGTTTCACCTCATCTTCAATCTTGCGAATAATTGTGCCTTCACTTTTGGAATTGATAAAGGATCTGACGTACAGCGGTATGTTTTTGTTTTCCAGAGGTTTGATGGTGCGTGGGTGGATGACTTTGGCTCCGAAATATGCAAGCTCGATGGCTTCCTGATAGGATATCAGCGGCAATTTTTCACTGAAGTCGAAGCGTTTTGGGTCGGCATTCATGATTCCCGGCACATCTTTCCAGACGGTCACATCTTTAGCATCGGCCAGTACGCCAAAAATGGCAGCGGTATAATCAGAACCTTCCCGGCCCAGGCTAGTGTTGATTCCTTCCGGTGTGCTGCCGATAAACCCCTGGGTGATGATGTGTTTTTGTATGTATCCAAGATGTCGTTTGAAAGCTTTGCGGCTGGTTTCCCAGTCGATATTGGCTTCGCGGTAGCTGTCATCGGTGCGGATAATGTTCCTGGCATCTATCCATTCATTTTCCACATCGGCACGACTGAGATAGGCGCTGATAATTTGTGTTGACAAGAGTTCACCGCAGGGTACAATCTGGTCATATTCAAAATCGTAGTTCAGTGAAGGCGGCTGTTGCAACTTGTCAGAGAGATAGGACAGGGTAGTTTGAAATTCAGGATGCTGGTCATGATCATCTTTACCGCAGAGTTCCTGATAAATGTTCTGATGATAATTTTTAATTTCTTCAAAAATTGCCTGTGCATTGGCAGAATCCCTTGTGAAATAGGCTTCAGTGAGATTTTCCAATGCATTTGTTGTTTTGTCCATTGCTGAAATCACGATGATTTTAGCACGTTCGGATTGTTTCAGTATATCTGCAATTTTTTTTATGGATGCGGCATCTTTTACAGATGCTCCACCAAATTTATATATATGCATAATTAGTCGTTTTTAATGCTTTTGGTAATTCCCCGTACCAGTTTGTACTGGTTGAAAAATTCAAGGGCCAATACCCTGAGTACGGTATAGGAGGGGATCGCCAGCATCATGCCAATGACACCGGCCAGTTTTCCGGCAATGAGAATCACAAGAAAAACCTCCAGTGGATGTGCCCTTACCGAGCTGCCAAAAATGGTGGGTTGAAATACGCCCACATCAATGGCCTGGGTGACGGCAAAGGTAATAAAGGCAAAAATCAGCATGGGCAGCATTTCATCGTAAAAATCAATACCCAGATTTCCGGCAATAATCAGAACCATGCCAATGGCAGCACCAATCCATGGTCCCAGATAGGGAATCAGGTTTAAAAATCCGGCAATGATTCCAATCAGCAAGGCCAGGGAAAACTCCACCCCAGAAATTGTCAGTCCGGTGGTGACCAAAATGATGATTCCGGTAACCTGCCCGACAAGTCCGATAAAGTATCGCGAGATGAGTTTTCGGATTTTTCTGAGGGCATTTTCTGTTTTGTCCTCATAGCCTACAGGAACAAGCAATAGCACTCCGTAATCAAATAGCTTTTCTTCTTTCATGAAAAAGAAACTGATAAAAATTACGGAAAAGATTCCGATCAGGACACTGCCCAGTGCACCTCCTATGTTATTTATCAAAGAAGAGATTTCATCAAATTGTACCAGCCTGACGATTTTTTCTGTGATAAATTCCCTTGATGAAAATTCCTCTGAATTCCCCAGGGGGATGGAATGAACCCAGTTATCTATTTCCTGATAAGGGTCTTTCAGGTTTTTTGATAAAGTGGTGGGTTCTATCTTACTTAAATCGGAAACCTGTTCTCCTACCAGGGGAATAATGATTCTGAAAAACATGACCAGCAGAAACAACATGCTTGCAAGTGTTACGCCTGAGGCAAGCCAGCGTGGTACGCGGAAACTTTTGATGTGTAGCATTGTTAGCCTGTTTATCACCGGTCGGCCAATCATGGAAATCACTGCTGCGATCAGTATATAGGCCACTATTTCCGTAAAGTACCAAAGGAAAGCCCCCAGCACCACAAGGCTCAGAATACCGACAATATAACGGGTTAGTTTGTTCATTTTGCTTTTAATCGTTTCCCGAAAGTAATAAAAAATCCTTTATCATGACAAACATCAGTCTAAATACTGAACAAATGCGTGATTATTTTACTTAACTTTACATAAACTTATGGGTTAAAATATGAAAATACGAAATTGCGTTCTCTTCTTTGTTACTGCATTTTTTCTTTCAGGCTCCGCAATGGCACAGCCCTGGATGAAAGACTTTGACACAAAATCGGGTGAGCCCGGTTTTTATGAAATTCAGGAGGCCTTTAATGAATACTGGGCAAAAAGATCCTATGAAAAAGGCAAAGGTTTTAAACAGTTTAAGCGTTGGGAAAACTTTATGGAACCCCGTGTCAATGATGCGGGATACCTTGATGGTGATGCCCTGTATGATGCATGGAAAGATTACCGTATCATGGAGAAAAGCAGTGATAAATCAGAAACTGCAAACTGGATACATCTTGGTCCTGATGATACCCCTACCAACATAAATAGTCCGGGTACAAAGCGGGGAAGTGGCCGGCTGAATTGTGTGAGTTTTCATCCCACAGATCCGGACATTATCTATGTGGGTGCTCCTTCGGGCGGATTGTGGAAAACCACAGACGGCGGTTCTACATGGGCTACAACCACAGATGATTTGCCTTCAATCGGCATCAGCGATATAGCCATTCATCCTCTGGATCCGGAAACAATTTACATTGCTACCGGTGATGGAGATGCACGGGATACATACAGTGCCGGAATTCTGAAATCAACCGATGGAGGCAGTACATGGTCAGAAGTTATGCTTGATCTGGACATTACTTCCTTATATATTATACGTCGCTTAAAAATAAATCCGGAAAATCCGGATGTAATCCTGGCAGCAGGAAACTTTGGTATGATTCGTAGTGAAGACAGCGGTGCAACATGGGAAACAATGGCCAGTGGACATTTTAAAGACCTGGAATTTAAACCGGGCAACGCCGGTGTTGTTTTTGCTGCAACCTATGAATACAGCGGAGGGGCGGCAATATACCGCAGTTCCGATGGAGGCCAAACCTGGCAGGTAGTTCAGTCACTGAATGAGGCCAACAGAATTGAAATGGCTGTAACTCCGGCTGATCCTACCCGTGTATACGCGCTTGCATCTGCTGCAGATGATAATGGGTACCTGGGCATGTATCGCTCAGATGACAGCGGACTGACCTTTACTGAGGTACACAATAACAATTCCCTGAATCTGCTTGGCTGGTCAACCGACGGATCTGATTCCGGCGGTCAGGGCTGGTATGATCTTGCTTGTGCAGCAGACCCCGACAATGCCAATACAGTGTACGCGGGCGGCGTAAATGCCTGGAAATCCACAAACGGAGGCAGTAGCTGGAGCATTGTCTCACATTGGTATGGGGGCGATGGTGTTCCCTATGTGCATGCTGATCATCACACCATGGATTTTTCTCCTCATACCGGAGATATCTATTCCGGTAACGATGGCGGCCTGCATAAAACAAGCAATGGCGGTTCCGGTTGGACAGATATTTCAGATGGCTTGCAGATACTGCAGATATACCGTATGGGTATGTCTGAGACCAATCCCCAGCGCTTGCTTACCGGCACACAGGACAACGGTACCATGAGGCTCAACAGTGGGGACTGGAAAGCTGTTATTGGCGGTGATGGCATGGAGTGTGCCATTGATTACACCGATGAAGACGTGATGTATGGTACTGTTTACTATGGTGACATCAGGAGATCTACAGACGGCGGATATAATTTTACGGACATCAAGCCGGCAGGTTCCGGAGACGGAGCATGGGTGACACCATTTGTGATTGATCCGCAGGATCCGAATACCCTGTACATGGGATTCTCCGAGGTGTATAAAACCACCAACCGTGGTGATACCTGGAATACCATTTCCAGTGGTCTGACCGGGGGAACAAACCTGCAATCGCTGGCAGTGGCACCATCAGACCCATCTGTAATTTATGCAGCCACCTACGATAATATTTACCGTACAACCAATGGTGGCAGTACCTGGTCAGATGTGAGCAGCGGAATACCTGACAATTCAATAACTTATATCAGCATCAACCCCACAGATCCTGATATGTTATGGGTGAGCCTTAGTGGCTATACCAACGGAGAAAAAGTTTACCGCTCAGAAGATGGTGGCAGTTCCTGGCAAAATTATTCTGATGGTTTGCCCAATATACCTGCAAACTGCCTGGTATATGAAAACAATACGAATCATGCCATGTATGCAGGAACAGACCTGGGCGTTTTTTACAGGAATGCAGGAATGCCCGGATGGGTTCCTTTCAATGAAGGCCTGCCCAATGTGATTGTCAACGAGCTGGAGATACAATACGATCTTGGTAAGCTGCGTGCTGCCACGTATGGTCGTGGCGTCTGGGAATCAGACCTGTTTGAGCTTGTGGCTCCCCCAGTAGCAGATTTTACTGCTACCGTGATGAATGCCTGTGAGGGAGAAGTGCTGTTTGCCAGTACTTCCAGCGGTGCCCCGGAGTCATACACATGGTATTTTGGAGATGGTGAAAGCAGTACCGAAGCTTCCCCGACACATGTTTATTCTGATCTGGGTACATACGATGTTCAACTCATCGTTTCCAACAGCCTGGGTTCCGACACGGTCACTTTACCGGTGGAATTGTCTGAGGAAGCTCTCGATGTTGACTTTATGAGCAATGTGACTACCACATGTGAGCCTGCCGAAATTCAGTTTACCAACCTCAGCGATGATCTCAGTTCATTTCTTTGGGAGTTTGGGGATGGAGGTACTTCAACAGAAATTGATCCGGAACATGCATATGAAGATGCCGGAAACTTTACAGTAAGCCTCACCGGATTTTCTTCGCTCTGTCCTGAAATTACAGAAACCAAAACAGATTATATCAGTTTTGATTCAGACAATATTGCTGAACTGAATATGCCGGAGTCAGGTTATGCTCCGGATCAGATGTGTTGTGAAGGTCGCTTGTTTGATGATGGCGGTGAAGATGGTAATTATTCTGACAATACCAACGGAAAGGTAAAAATTCTACCGCCCGGTGCCGATCAGATTGAATTTAATTTTGTGAGTTTTGATATGGAAGCCGGCCCGGTTCAAAGCTGTGATTATGATCATCTTAGTATTTTTGACGGTACATTTGTCTATGCTGGCAATCTGCTGGGAAAATATTGTAACAACAATCCCCCATCAGGTAGCATCATCTCGGAAAGCGGAGAGGTTGTGGTACAACAATTCACGGATCCCGGAGTAAATGAGGCAGGTTTTGAGCTTAGCTGGCAATGTCTGAAAGTTGACTTTCTCCATACACCTGATGCGGACAATTATCAGCAAATTGATTTCACCGATATCTCTACCAATTATCCTTCGTCCTGGCTCTGGGACTTTGGGGATGGCAATTCCAGTGATGATCAGAATCCTACACATACATACGCTCAGGATGCTGTGTATGAAGTAAGCCTTACTGTTACCAATGAACAGGGAACATACACGGAAACAAAGGAACTGAACATAGGCGATGTGGGCATTGCAGATAAAGAAGAGCTGGATGGTATCAGCGTTTTCCCGAATCCGGTAAGCAAAGGCCTTGTTTTTGTCCGGTCGGAAAAATCGGGGAACATCACATATGAAATCAGTTCTGCAGACGGAAAAGTAGTGAGGAAAGGCGATTTGTCCCTTGCTGCTGACAGCAGAACAGGCATCAATGTAAAAGGCCTGGCCGGAGGAGTATATAATCTGAAAATTATCATGGATGATGATTCGGTTGTTCATCGTATCAGCATTTTGTAATGCATAAAACTTGATATATGAAAAAAGTAAGCGGAATAATTTTGATGCTATTCATCAGCCTGCATGTGTATGCGCAGCAGGCTGTTGAGGCATATAAATCCGACAATGATAAAGTTCTGCATCCTGCTTATCAGCAAAAACACCGTGCGGCGGATGATTATGATGTAATCTTTTATTACCTGGATTTAATCCTGGATAACACAAGTTCATTTGTCAGCGGAACAGCACAAATTGATCTGCAAATAACTGAACCCGGTTTATCTGTTATTGAGCTCGATATGGTTGATGAGCTAAGCATTGATGAGGTCAGAGTGAACGGGTCCGTAAGCAGTTTCACCCATGAGTATGATATGCTCAGCATTCCCCTGGAGAGGGCAAAGCAGAAATCATTCCTGACTGTAGAAGTAGATTATGCAGGTACGCCACCATACGGCATGTATAATTCCACCGACAACACCCTGGGGGAAACCACTACTTACAGCTTGTCCGAACCTTTTGATGCCATGGGCTGGTTTCCTGTTAAGCAGGACCTGACAGACAAAGCCGATTCATCCCGTGTATATATAACCGTACCTGAAAATTTGAAAGCCGCTTCCAATGGGTTGCTGACCGGAACATCAGACATGGGTGAGGGACAAACTCGTTATGAGTGGGAGTCATCTTATCCCATTGCCTATTATCTGATTTCTGTTGCCGTAGGTAATTACCAGGATTATTCATTTTATGCACATCCGGCAGAAATTGAAGATTCCATTCTGATACAGAATTATATATATGATTACCCCGGTTACCTGGACTATTACCAGGATAACATTGATGAAACAGATGATATGATTGAAGCACTGTCATCTTTGCTTGGTATATATCCTCATCATGAGGAAAAGTACGGTCATGCTGTAGTTAAGCTTAACGGTGGTATGGAGCATCAGACCATGACAAGTCTGGGTTATTTCAGTTTTGTTCTTGTGGCCCATGAGCTGGGGCATTCATGGTTTGGCAATTATCTTACCTGTGCAAGCTGGCAGGATATCTGGATCAATGAAGGATTTGCTGTTTATTCGGAATATCTTGCATCACAGGCAGTGCGCACTGAGGCTGAATCCAGGGAATGGCTTGAGACAAATGCCTACAATTCCAAAGAATATGATGACGGCTCTGTGTACGTGCCTTTTGAAGATGCCAACAATGTCAGCCGGATCTTTGATTACACACTCTCATACAAAAAAGGCGGTATGCTGGTTCATATGATTCGCTACCTGCTTGATGATGATGCAATGTTTTTTGATGTACTGCAAACGCATCTTGATGTGTATGCAGATTCCATGGCTACAGGTGATGATTTCAAAAATGTGCTGGAAGATGTCAGCGGCATGGACTTTACTGACTTCTTTAATCAGTGGTATTATGGAGAAGGCTATCCTGTTTACGATGTACAGTGGTATCAGGCCAACGATACGCTTGTTATCAGCACCAATCAGACAGGATCCTGTTTTGAAGCTCCTTTGTTTACCATGCCGGTTGAGTATATGTTGCACTTTGAGGATGGTGACAGCCTTTTAATCAAGTTGCCAAACAATGCCGCAGAGGAGGAGTATATAATTCCTGAAGACAGAACCATTAGCAATATTGAGTTTGATCCCCGTTTATGGCTGATGGCTGATCACAGCATAGAACAAATCACAGGCATAGATGAACAAAAGCCGGCCTGTCGGATGTATCCGAATCCTGCCCGTAACAGATTGAATATCATGATTGGCAGAACGGCGGATTATGATATAGAAATCAGGAATGTGCAGGGACGCCTGCTTCATCAGGAACATTTTACCGGAAATTCCCATAGTATGGATATCTCTTTTCTGAGCAAAGGAGTATATGTTTTCAGAATTTCATCAGACACAAATGCTGTCAAAACTGAAAAACTGATTGTGAATTGATGACTTTGGTCAGTTTTTGGGGGATAATTTTCTGCAAATGCTTTTGAGGGGTCTCGTAAAGCTCACAAAATCAACAAATAAGGGAGATTGTTAGAATCGTTTTAAATTAGAGTAAAACTTGCTAAAATATTTCCCAATTCAAACAAGTAACTTTAAGTTTGTATTAGTGATAACCCAAAAAATAAAGAAAAATGGCTTACGTAATTACTGATGATTGTACAGCTTGTGGAACATGTTTAGATGAATGTCCCGTGGACGCGATTTCTGAAGGAGATATCTATGTGATTGATCCTGATGTATGCACTGACTGTGGTGCATGCGCTGATGTTTGTCCTGTAGAGGCAATTCACCCCGAAGACTAGTACAATTAACATAGGAAACGGTGAAAGGCATTTGCGATAGTAGATGCCTTTTTTTATTGTCAATAATCGGCCTCCCGGTGTTTGGACTGATCATCGAAAAACAGGTTGATATAAGACATATACCGTGATTCTGCAATTTCTCCGTCTATCACAGCCTGTTTAACTGCGCAGTCCGGTTCATCGGTATGCAGGCAATTGTAATACTTGCAGTCTTTTGCATAATGAAAGATTTCCGGAAAGAAATGATACAATTCATTCTTTTCAATGTGAACAATTCCGAAAGCCCTGATTCCCGGTGTATCAATTACCCAGCCTCCGAATGAAAGTTCATGCATTTCTGCAAAACTTGTGGTGTGTTTTCCTGATTTGTGGGCATCTGAAATGCTTGCTGTTTTCAGCTTAAGATGATTATCCGCAAGATTAATGAGGGTGGATTTTCCCACCCCTGAGTGACCGGCCAGAACAGATGTTTTGTCTTTCAGGATGCTGCGGATATGTTCTTTTTCATCTTCCCTGATGGCTGTTGTCGTGTGAATTTCTCTGACAATGTCCTGATAAATTGCCCTGAGCTCTTCCAGTTCAGCAATTTCTTCTTCACTGTACAGGTCTGCTTTATTGAACAGCAACACAACCGGAATGCCAAAAGATTCTGCGCTCACCAGAAAACGGTCAATAAAAAGCCTGGTTGTTTTGGGAAAGGCCAGTGTGACTACAAGAACCGCCTGATCAATATTGGCAGCGATGACCTGGGATTTCCGTGATAAATTGGTGGCTTTGCGCAGCAGGTGATTGCGACGTTTTTCCACATCGTGGATGATGCCTTCACCTTTATCCGTGTCAGGCTCAAACGATACCACATCACCCACGGCAACCGGGTTGGTAGCCCGGCTGTTTTTCAGGCGCATACGACCCCTGAGAACACAGGAGAATACATGACGACCGGAACGGACTGTATAATCCTTTCCGGTCGACTTTATGACAATTCCTTTTTGCAAATGTTACTGTCCCTTTTGTTTGTTACAGATAACAGGTTCAGGTTAATTGGACTTACACAAGCGGATCGAGCTTTGCTGTGAGTGTGGATTTGGGTACTGCACCCACCTGCTTGTCCACAAGCTCCCCGTTTTTGACAAACAAAACGGTAGGGATGTTACGTACGCCGTATTTGGCAGCAATGTCGGGATTACTGTCAACATCAACCTTGCCAATTACCGCTTTGCCATCATACTCTTCGGCCATTTCTTTCATGATCGGGGTGAGCATACGGCAGGGGCCGCACCACTCTGCCCAAAGGTCTATAACTACTGGTTTGTCCGATTTCATTACCAGCTCATCAAAATTGCTACTTGTGATTTCCTGTACCATAATTTAATTCTTTGTTGTTGAGATAAAAATAACAAAATTACTTTAATTTAAAATGATGTACTGCGGGATTGTCCTGTAAGAAATTAATCAGGTCCTGATGTAAATCCACCCTGAATTGTCTTGATGACATATCAACACGCTGCTTCATAACATTATCATAAAGGGAAATGTTCAAAATCATCTTGCCTTTATTTTGTTCCAGCAGTTTGGAAAAGTCCGAGATAAACTCTTCCGTAACATTTTCGGCAAACATCTGAAGCGTGATTTCCTTAAAAAATCCTTCCTTGAGGGTTGACAATTCATCAATGCTTTTGATTTTCAGCCGGTACTCATCTTTATTTTTCCAGCCAGGTTCCATTCTTGCCCGTATCAGTACAGAGTATCCCTCAGTGAAATAGGTTTTGAAAGTCATGTAATCTTTCCCAAACAGGGTAATACGGTATCTGTCGGAATAATCCTCGAGAAAAATCCCGCCGAAAAGGGTATTGGATTTTGTTCTGCGTTCGAATGCCTCTGAAATATACCCGGCAATATAAAAATCCTGATTCTGGAAATCCTGTGGCCTTGTTTTAATGTCGCTCAGTTTGATGGTTTTAAGCTGGGACAGTTCCAGGCTGAATTCATCCAGGGGATGGGCAGAAAGATACATGCCGATGTATTCTTTTTCCTTTTTCAGAGCTTCCAGTGACGACCAGGTTTCGCATGTGGGTATGCCGGGTGTTTGTACAGTGTTTTCAAGCATGTCGCCCCATATACTGGCACCACCGTTTTGGTCTGCCTGCTTTTGATTCCCGTATCGGACAAGGTCGTCAAGAAAAGTTCCTTCCCGCCCATTGTCACACAAAAGCTGATGTCTCTTTATGCCTTCAAAGCAATCAAAACCGCCTCCGTAAACAAAAGATTCCAGACTTTTCTTATTGACCTGATGCAAATCCACCCTGGCGATAAAATCAAAAATATCGGCAAACTTTCCGTCGGATTCTCTGGCACGGATAATTTCTTTTACCGCATTGGAGCCGGCTCCTTTGATGGCATTGAGTCCAAAACGAATGTTGTCATTTTCATCTACGGTAAAAAGGCTGAAACTGTCATTTATGCTTGGCCCCAGCACCTTGATACCCATCCGGCGGCATTCTTCCATCTGGATTGATATCTTGTTGATATCATTGATGTTGCGGCTCATCACGGCGGCCATGAATTCTGAAGGATAATTGGCTTTTAGATATCCGGTAATATAGGCCAGCTCTGCATAGCATACAGAGTGGGATTTGTTAAAAGCATAAGAAGCAAAGCTTTCCCAGTCTTTCCATATTTTTTCTATCAGATCCCCGGGTTTCTTGTTTCCGGCTTTGCATCCCTCAATAAACTCATCATTGGCAAGGCAGCCTTCCTTGAATTTGACCTTGAGATCAGCCATTAAGTCGAATTTCTTTTTACCCATGGCTTTGCGCAGGGTGTCGGATTGTCCGCGTGTGAAACCGGCCAGAGACCTGGAAAGTAACATCACCTGTTCCTGGAAAACCGTGATGCCGTAGGTTTCCTTCAGGTATCTCTCCATGATGGGATGGTCGAACTCAACTTTCTCTTTGCCATGCTTCCGCTTAATGTAGGAAGGAATATACTGCATTGGCCCGGGGCGATACAATGCGTTCATGGCAACAAGGTCTTCAAACTGGTTGGGCTTGAGGCTTTTCAGATGACCTTGCATGCCATCAGACTCAAACTGGAATATACCGGTTGTGTGACCTTTACTGAATAATTCGAAAGTGTTTGTATCGTCCTTTGGGATATTATCCATATCTATCTCTACCCCTTTGGAGTGATGGATATTTTCCAGGGTAGTTTTGATGATTGACAGGGTTTTCAGGCCGAGGAAATCCATTTTCAGCATACCGATGGGTTCCACATGATCTCCGTCGAACTGAGTTACAAGCATTTCGGCATCAGGAAGTTTCATCATGGGAAGATTGTTCTCCAGCCCGTCTTTTCCAATCAGTACACCACAGGCGTGGGTTCCTGTCTGCCGGATGGTACCTTCAATTTTTTGGGCATAATGAAGCACTTCCTGTACCAGGGGTTCTCCCTTTTCAGCTTCTTTTTTCAGTTCCGGACTCTCCTTAAATGCTTGTTTGAATGTCATTTTGGGTGCTTCCGGAACCATTTTTGCCAGACGATCGGCTTCGTTCAGAGGCAGTCTGAGAATTCTTGCCACATCACGGATTGATGATTTCGTAGCCATGGTACCAAAAGTACAGATGTGAGCCACATTATCGTCACCGTATTTTTTGCGCACGTAATGCAGAACTTTTTCCCGGCCGTCATCATCAAAGTCAATATCAATGTCAGGCATGGAAATCCGGTCCGGGTTCAGGAAACGTTCAAAAAGCAAATCATATTTGATGGGATCAACATTGGTGATACCTGAACAGTAGGCTACTACAGAACCGGCTGCGGAGCCTCGTCCCGGGCCTACGATCACCCCCATATCTCTGGCAGCATTGATGAAATCCTGTACAATCAGAAAGTAGCCGGGGAAACCCATGGTTTTTATGGTGTTTAACTCAAAATCAATGCGTTCTCTGATTGAGTTATCATCCTGGATTTTATTACCATAGCGGTTTTCAGCACCTTCATATACCAGCTTTTCCAGGTAGTCTGATTCAAATTTGATACGCAAAACTTTATCATAGCCCCCCAAACGATCGAAAGCTTCATCGGAAAATTCCTCCCTGAGAGCAGCTTCATCAAATTTTTCTTTGTAGCCATCCTCAGTGCCAAAACTTTCGGGAATCTCAAATACAGGCATAATGGGAGGAGAATCAAGCTCAAACTCCTCTACCTTGTTAGCAATCTCCATAGTGTTTTCCAGGGCTTCCGGAATGTCAGAGAAGAGCTCTGCCATTTCATCAGGAGATTTCAGGTACTCTTCCTTGGTGTATTTGAGCCTGTTTTCTTCGTCTTTGAAGTTGTTGGTTACCAGACATATCAGCAGATCATGAGCTTCCCCATCCTCTTTTCTGGCAAAATGCACATCATTGGTGGCGATGATTTTGACATCGTGTTTGGCGGCAAGCTCTACCAGTTTGGCATTCACTTCAACCTGCCGGTCGTAGGTTTCTGCTTTCATTCGCCGGTCATCTGTTTTGTGGCGCATCAGCTCCAAATAAAAGTCATCACCAAAAACTTTTTTAAACCAGATTACCCTTTCAGAAGCCTCATCCTGATTCTGTCTGCTGACAAGTTTGGGTATTTCACCACCCAGACATGCCGAGGTAGCAATGAGTCCTTCGTGATATTGTTCCAGCAATTCGTGATCAATCCTGGGTTTATAATAAAAGCCTTCCTTGCTTGATATGGTAACAAGCTTGAGAAGATTGTAATATCCTGTAAGATTCTTTGCCAGAAGAATCAGATGATATCCGCTGCGATCTTCCTTTCCCTCCTTTTTTAGCCTTCCTCTGGCTGCTACATATACTTCACATCCCAGTATCGGTTTAATACCCGCAGCCCGGCATTTGTTGTAAAATTCCTTGATTCCAAACATGGTTCCGTGATCGGTGAGGGCAAGTGCACTCATGCCATATTCTTTGGCCATATCAACCAATTGTGAGGTTTTGGCTAATCCGTCCAGAATAGAATACTCAGAGTGTACATGAAGATGTGTAAAATTTGTCATAGCAATCTAAATTTCAGCAGGAGGATAAAAATACGGAATATGTTGGGTTTTTTTGTTATTTCTTTTCGTAATTTGTCAAAAATATTTCAACAGTTTTCTTATGGTTTGCAAAAGAATGGTTTACCGGTTTTTTACTTTATGTATGGTTGTTTTTTTTACTGCTGCATCTTTTGTTAGTGCACAAAACAAGAGTGAAGTTTACCGGCTTGACAATGGCCTTACTGTTTATCTGAATGAAGTGCCTGAGGCTCCCTACATTACCGGCAGTGTTGCCATCAGATGTGGTTCAAAATATGATCCGGCAGATGCCACCGGAATTGCGCATTATCTTGAGCACATGCTTTTTAAGGGAACAAGAGAACTGGGCACCATCAATTATCAGGAAGAGTCCGTTTACCTGGATAGCATAGAAAAGCAGTATGAAAAACTGCAGCATTACAGTGATGTCCGTCACCGGGACAGCATTCGCAAAATTATCAACAGGCTCTCCGGGGAAGCAGGCAGATATGCCATTCCCAATGAAATGGATAGAATTCTGGATCACATGGGAGGCCGTGGCATCAATGCTTTTACCGGAATGGAGCAAAATGCCTATTACAATCATTTTCCGGAAAATCAGATGGAGAAATGGTTGCGCCTGTATGCACACCGGTTTAAACAACCTGTGTTTCGCTTGTTTCAGTCAGAGCTGGAAACGGTTTTTGAAGAAAAAAACATGTATAATGATCAGTTTGAGACTGTGCTGATTGAAAAGTTTTTTGAAACATTTTATCAGAATCATCCATACGGACAACAAACCGTACTTGGAAAGGCCGAACATATCAAGAATCCATCCCTGAAAGAAATGCAGAATTTTTACGACCGCTATTATGTGGCAAATAATATGGCCTTGTTTCTTAGTGGTCCTTTTGATTCGGAGGAAGTCAAACCTATGATAGAACGATGGTTTTCCGATTTGCCCCAAAGAGATGTGCCTGAATTTGATGTGCCTGAGGAGGAGTCAATTGACGGCAGGCAGGTAGTTACTGAGCGTATCACACCGGTCAGGGCCGGACTGATTGGTTTCAGAACCGTGCCGGTTACCCATCCGGACAAACCTGCCCTTGATGTATTGCATGCCCTGCTGACCAATCGGAATGGTACCGGAAAACTGGATCAGCTTGGTAAAAACAACGACCTGATATTTGCCTCTGTTTTTAGTGATATGCGGGTTGATTATGGCAGCAGTGTTTTTCTTTTCGTGCCCAAACTTTTGTTTCAGACTTTTCGTAAAGCGGAAAATCTGGTGATGGACGAAGTTGAAAAGATTAAACTGGGGGATTTTGAAACTGAAAGCCTGGCTGCCGTCAAGCATAATCTTCAAAAAAACAGTGAGCTGCAGCTGGAAGGACAAGAGGGCAGAATGCAAAAACTTATGGAAGCCTTTTTCTTTGATAAAACCTGGGAAAGCATGCTTGCTTATCCCCAAAAAATTGCCGCAACAGATAAAGAAGATATTGTTGAAGTAGCCAACAAATATTATGCGGATGATTTTTTGGTTTTCAGGTCGAGAATGGGATTTCCTGATAAGGAGAAACTGGAAAAACCCGGTTATGACCCTGTAAATCCTGCAGAGCCTGAGGCCAGTTCGGCATTTGCAAAAAAACTGGATGAGATGGAAACATCAGTGGTAGAGCCGGATTTTATTGATTTTACTGAAGACCTGAAAATCGTTAAAACCGAAGACTACAGGCTCTTTCATGTGGAAAATCCATTCAATAAAATGTTCAATGTCAGTCTGCGTTTTCAGACAGGAACCCTGGACCAACCTGCACTGACTCAACTGGCGACATATCTTCAGGAATGCGGGAGCCGGGATTTGCCGGGAAATTCTTTTGCAGCGGCCATGCAGAAGCTTGGCAGCAGTATGCAAATCAGTACTGACAGGCAGTATTTTACCATAAGCATGGATGGACATGATTCCCATCTTGACAGCAGTTTGCTGCTACTGAATTCCCTGCTTCATCATCCGGCGGAGGATAAAGATGCCATGAAAAGCCTTGTCAGGATGCGCCGGCTGGAAAGCAGGTATGAACAAAGAAAACCCGCCATCAAGGCAGATGCTTTGATAGAAAAAATTATGTTTGGTGAAAAATCCGGATACCTGAACAGACTGGATACCAGGGCTGTCAGAAAATCTGATGCTGAGGATATGACCGGTTTGTGTCGTGGTTTACTTGATGTTCCGCTTACCATTCATTACTCCGGCACATTCCTCCCGGAAGAGATCGGGAAAATCCTTGATGAAAATATGAGTCTGGATAAAAATTCTGATCCGGAAAAACCACCTCTGTATCGCCGGCCGGAGATGTATGATGCCGATACACTTTTTGTTGTAAATGACAAAAAAGCCATGCAAAGCAACATATATTTTTATGTGCCGGGAGTTGTTGATACCGAAAGGGATATAGTGATGGCCAAAGCATTTAATCAGTATTTTGGTATCGGTATGTCATCCATTGTTTTTCAGGAAATCAGAGAACTCAGAAGCATGGCTTACAGTGCATATGCCTTTTATCAGCCAAACAATAATAAAAATTATCCCGGCTATTTTAAGGCATTTATCGGTACCCAGGCAGATAAAACCGTGGAGGCGATTCACGTCTTTGATTCTTTGCTGACAAATTTGCCGCATAAGCCCGGCAGAATGGAAGGTTTGCAAACATCTTTAAAACAGTCGGTTAATATGGAAAATCCAGGATTTAGAAAAATTTCCTATCTTGCAGAAAATTGGATTGACCGATCTTATCAACATGATCCGCGGGAATACCGCTATGATTTGTATGATGATGTTTCCATGAAAAGCCTCAAGGATTTTCATGCTACGCATTTGCGCGGAAGACCGGTGATTATCGCTCTTGTTGGAAATCTTGATCAGATTGATATGGAAGGCCTGAAAAGATTTGGGCATGTTGTTGAGTTAGATGCCGATGATGTTATGAACTGATATTTATGAAGAAAAGATATTTTACACTTTTGTTTGTGGTTTTCCTGTCTGTTGCGCTGAAGGCCCAGGATACAATTACAATGATGCAGTACAATTTGTTGTATTACGGAAATTATACGGACTGGTGTACTCAGTCAAACAATGACATGACTGATAAAGCCGATTATATTGCTACCATTGTTGAGCATGTTAAGCCGGATATTTTCACTGTCAATGAAATGGACGGGAGTACTTATGCGGCAGGCCACCTGCTTGGCAATGCTCTCAATATTGATGGTACCACCTATTATGGCATGTCTTATCCGGGATCGGATTATCTGATAAACATGCTGTATTATGATAGCCGGAAACTTGAGCTGGTGAATCATTATGCCATCAATACCGACCTAAGGAAAATTGATATTTATGTTTTACAAAGCCTGCAAACTGCTGATCCGGTTGAGTTTCATGTGGCGGTGGCTCATCTGAAAGCCGGTAATGGAGATCAGGAAGCTGTGCTGAGGGCGCAGATGACAGAGGACTTCATGAATTATCTTTCCGGATTCAGCAATCAGACCAACTGGATCTTTGCCGGTGATCTGAATGTATATGATGCCAATGAGGCAGCTTATCAGAATCTGGTGAATCCCAATGTGGGTGATGTTGTTTTTAATGATCCTGTTAATCAGGCTGGTAGCTGGCATATCAATTATTCGTTCAGGGATTATCATACACAATCGACCCATACAGATTACGATGATTGTCCTTCAGGCGGAGGACTGGATGATCGCTTTGATTTTATTTTGGTATCTGATGATGTTCTCAGTGGTGTCAATGATTTTATCTATGTAGAGGATAGCTATGAGGCACTTGGTCAGGACGGGAATCATTACAACACCTCATTGATCGATGGGTACAATTCAGCAGCACCCTCTGAGGTGATTGATGCTCTGTATAACAACAGCGATCATTTACCGGTCATCGCAAAATTTGCCATCGGGGAGGCCAGTTATGTTGCTGATATAACGGCAACGGAGAACCTGAAAATTACCGGCCTGCTTGCCAATCCCGGAGGATTTGAATTCACACTGGAACAACAGATTCCGGCAGATGGCCGGGTAGAAGTATTTGATCTGACCGGTCAGTTGCTGCAAAGCAAAAGGTTTGCCGGAGCAAAACAACAACAGATTACAATGCAGTGTGATTACAGCGGCATGCTGATTCTGAGGGTAAGCACCGGTCGGGGTGACCAAAAAGCAGTCAGACTTGTACGTTGATCAGGAAGCAGACAACTCTTCAAGAAAAGCATTCAACTGGGTCTCATCCCGGGGTGGTTTGCCATGCCAGCTATGGTCGTTTTCTATGCTTTTAACACCGGCTCCCATTGTTGTTTCCGCCAATATGACAGTGGGTTTTCCTGTATTTTCATCTGCTTTTTTCAGAGACAGCATCACAGACTCAACATCATTGCCCCGGCAGTCAATTACATGCCAGCCAAAGCTTTCCCATTTGTCGCGGAGGGGTTCCAGTCTCATTACCTCCTCGGTATTGCCGTCAATTTGCAATTTGTTTCTGTCAACGATGGAAATGAGCTTATCCAGCTCATAATGGCCGGCACTCATGGCTGCTTCCCATATACTCCCTTCCTGTAGTTCGCCGTCACCGTGAATGCTGATTACCCTGCGGCGGAGTTTGTCTGTTTTGTCAGCCAAAGCCATGCCAGTAGCAATGGATAAGCCATGTCCCAGCGATCCGGAAGTAGTTTCCAGCCCGGGAACATTATGTGCCGTGGCCGGATGCCCCTGCAATCGTGATCCCAGTTTGCGCAGGCTGAGCAGTTCTTCACGGCTGAAATAGCCGGCATTGGCAAGGCTTGCATACAGGACCGGTGCCGCATGACCAATTGACAATACCAGACGGTCACGCCCGGGCCAGTCAGGTTGTTCGGGTTTATGCTTCATGAAATGGAAATAAAGCACGGCAAAAATATCACTGAGACCGAGTGATGCTCCCAGGTGTCCCGAGCCGGCCTCGTGCAGGGAAATTAATACATCTTTTCGGATCTGAAAGGCAATATCTTTAATTTTTTGTATCTGCATCTGATGAGGTTTTCAATTCCGGAAATTCTATGACTGATCTGGTAATAAAAGCTTTTGGAAACTCTTCTTTCAATTCAATCAGTTTTTGTTTTGCTTCAAATCTGTTTCTGAAGTTGCCAACATGAACTTCCCAGTTCGGGTTGTTGTATACCAGATAAGCTTCAGTATCCTGAAACTCTTCCTCAAAATCTACCCGAAAATTATTGGCGTTCTTTCTGGCACCACTTCCAACTTGTGAAAACAAACGTATCCTGTACCCTTTGAAGCCTTTTTGCTTTTCAAGTATTGCCAGACGTATTCCCACAAGGGTTTCAATTTCTTCTGCCTGATGGATGATCAGATTTCCTCCGAAAGCATCACTTTCAAAATAGCTCACCTCCTCAGCTTCAATGCCCGTTTCAGAATCAGATTCTTCAGTGGGGGGCTGCTGTGCAGCCAATGGAGTGGCAAATAAAATCAGTAATATGATTATGCTGTTTCTCATGATGTTTTTCTATCAATTCTTATGCTAAATTACCAAATTTTTACCTTATCTTCAACTTCAACCTTTATCTTCTTGACAATCACAAATTTAGACACAGTGACAGCGCCGTCAATTTTCAGTATAATCTGTTTGCTCCTTAACTGGCTGAGTGCTGTAATGGCAGAAACCCCAAGGTCTTTCATTTTTACTTCAAGCCGTATGGCATGAGTGCCTTTGGAGTTTTTGGGAATATGCACTTTTTCCAGTTTTGTGACTTTGCCCAGTTTTAATCCGTTAACGTAAATGTCCAGATCTACATTGGAAACAGTAAAATTCAAGTTGTTGGGATTTTCTATCGGCAACCATATTTTGATCTTAATTTCTTCCAGATTGAGTTTTTCTACCTGGTAATCTGAGGGTTCACCGATGATTGGAGCCTGTATATTGCAGGAAAAGAAAAGCAGGATGCCCAATAAAAAAATCCTTGTATGTTTCGTTTTGTTGGTTTTCATTGGAGTCAGTTATTTCCGGATGATTTTTTTAGCGACCGACTGTAAATCCCTGCCATCAAAGCTGCCTGATGTCATGATAAGAAGAACAGTATTGTCCATCTGTTTATTGTGCAGTTCATCCATCAGTGCATCAGAATCAGTGAATACCTTTATCGGTGTATGGAAAGCTTTTTTTATGAATTTTGTGTCGAGGGCAGGCAGTTTTTTGTGTTTTACAACGCTGTGATTAAAATAAACACAGGCTTCATCTGCTGTTGCCATGGAATTTGCGTACTGGGGAATATAATCTTTGTTGAGTGAGCTGAATGTATGCAGCTCAAGACATGCAATCAGCTTTTTGTTGGGATACTGTTCTTTTACCGCATGACATGTAGCTTTTACTTTTGACGGAGCATGGGCAAAATCCAGGTAAACACTCGTGCTCTTGTTTTCTGCAAGAAGCTGCAATCTTCTGGCTGCACCCCTGAAATCCTGCAGTGCATTATAGAAGAATTCATCATCAAGGCCGGCTTCAGTACAAATTAAGCGGGCAGCTTCAATGTTTTGGATGTTGTGATGTCCGAAAACGGAAACAGGAAATTCCCCCCGGTCGGTCTGTATCCACACGCGGCCGTTTTGGATTGTATATGGCAAAGCATCATATGGTATGAAACTGACTTTGTTTGCGCTTTCGTTAATGAGGCTCTGGATCTGATTGTCCTGTTTGTAATAAAATAATTTGCCACCCGGCTGTATGCTCTTGATGAATTTCCTGAACTGATCAAGGTACATTCGTTCTGTGGGAAAAACATTGGCATGATCCCATGCAATCCCAGTAATCACTGCAGTATGGGGCTTGTACCACAAAAACTTTGGCTTCATGTCTATGGGGGAGGACAGGTATTCGTCTCCCTCAAATACAGCAATTTCAGCATCCTCTGACAAGCTGGTCATGGTGTCAAATCCTTCAATCTTTGCACCCACCATATAATCAAAATTTAGACCTTTTTTCCGGAGTACATGCATTACCATGCTGGTGATTGTCGTTTTCCCATGGCTGCCGGCAATGACCAGGCGTTTTTTGCCTTTTGTCTGTTTGTACAGATACTCAGGGTAGGAATATACCGGTATATTGAGTGCCAGTGCTTTCTCGAGTTCGGGATTGTCTTTTTTGGCGTGCATACCCAAAATCACAGCATCCGTATTTGTTGTTATTTTTTCAGGAAACCAACCTGCTTTGTCTGGTAGTAAGCCATGTTTTTTGAGCCTTGATCTGGAAGGTTCAAATATTTCATCATCAGATCCGCTGATGCTGTACGATTTTTCTTTCAGTGCGATGGCGAGGTTGTGCATGGCAGCTCCGCCAATCGCGATAAAATGCACTTTCATATTTCTTTGCTATTGATGCCATGAAAGTCCGAATTTTTGATGAATTAACCAAGGATTTCCGGCTGATAATAACAAGCGGCAAGAGAAAAAAAAATCAGGGTATGAAGTTTGTTCAATGCCCCTAATATGATGAGAATAAAATCCGGCAAAAGGAAAATAAGTAAGAAGCCGGGCATATGATGGGTTCCGAAATTGTCATCAACCTGTGTGAATAAAAAAAGGCTGAATGCTTTGTGCAATCAGCCTTTTCGGTAGTCCGTAGGGGAATCGAACCCCTGTTACCAGGATGAAAACCTGGCGTCCTAACCCCTAGACGAACGGACCATCCATTGTCCTAATCTTGAATTAGGGAATGCAAAGAAAAGGGAAATATTTTTTATTTGCAAATAAAATTTCAAAAAACATGCAAAAAATTTCAGTGAGAATGGCATTGCTATCACAGGCTTTTGATTATCATTTATTTAAAGCTTCCATCAATTCATCGGTCATTTCCATATTATGAAATACATTCTGTACGTCATCATCATCTTCAAAAGCATCAATCATTTCCATGACCTTCTGGCCAGTTTCTGCGTCCACTTTTGTGGTATTGTTCGGGATGCGTTGCAATTCTGAGCTTTCAGGCTCAATGCCCATTTCTTCCAGTTTTTTCTGTACGTCTCCAAAGGCTTCCAGCGGGCAATATACCATAAGAACATCACCTTCATCTTCGATTTCATCGACACCTGCATCAATGATTTCAAGTTCGAATTCTTCCGGGTCAATATTTCCTTTCGGAATTGTGAATACACCTTTTCTGTCAAACAGGAATCCGAGGGAACCATTTTTACCAAGACTTCCGCCCCGCTTGGTAAATATTGCACGTACACTGCCCACAGTCCGGTTGTTATTGTCCGTAAGGCATTCTACAAAAATTGCAATACCGCCGGGGCCGTATCCTTCAAAGGTAGCTCCCTGTAATCCGCCTTCATCGGAATCTCCTTTTTTTATAGCCCTCTCAATATTGTCTTTGGGCATATTCTGAGCTTTGGCATTCTGAATGGCAGTTCTTAATCTGGCATTCATTTCGGGATCATTGCCGCCACCTTCTTTAACAGCCATCGTTATCTCCTTTGAAAGCCTGGAAAATATCTTCGAACGCTTGGCATCCAGTGCGCCTTTTTTTCTCTTTATGGTTGACCATTTACTGTGTCCTGACATAGCAATTGTTTTAGTTTATTTCACCATTACTTTTGAATGGCTAAAAATATTCAAAATCCCGAAGAATATGAAATTTCATTTTTAATTGATCTCAGAGGATTTGGCATGTATTCCTGATTTTCAATATAACTGCATTACAGATAAATTATCTAATTTTGCAGCATGAATGATAACAAAACATACTATATTGAAACCTTTGGTTGTCAGATGAACATAGCAGACAGCGAAGTTGTTGCTGCCATTTTGGAGAAATCCGGATATACTGCCTCAGAGAATATGGAAAGTGCGGGACTTGTCTTGATGAATACCTGCGCTGTGCGTGAAAATGCAGAACAACGCATATGGAATAAACTGGAGCATTTCAGGGGCCTCAGGAAAAAACACAAGCATATGAAACTGGGCATTCTGGGTTGTATGGCTCAGCATGTGGGAGAACAATTCAGGGAGCACGGCAGTGTTGATCTGGTTGCAGGTCCTGATAGTTACAGGCAACTACCCCGGCTTCTGGAAGATATCAGCAAACAGGAATTTGTATCTGATCTGGAATTGAGCAGGACAGAAACCTATGAGAATATTTTACCCCACCGGCTGGATAATTCTCCTGTCAATGGTTTTGTATCCATCACCAGAGGTTGCAACAATTTTTGCTCTTATTGCATAGTGCCTTACACCAGAGGCAGGGAGCGTAGCCGGAAACCATCAGATATCCTTAATGAAGTGAAGGATTTGTATGCAAACAACTATCATGAGGTGACCCTTTTGGGGCAGAATGTTAACTCATACGCATGGGAAGACGGGGGAAACGCGCTGGATTTTCCTGATCTGCTCAAACTGGTTGCTGATGAATTTCCCACTCTGAGAATACGGTTTACAACTTCTCATCCAAAAGATATTTCTGATAAACTCATTGAAAACATGGCCCGGGGTGATAATATTTGCCGGCACATACATTTGCCTGTTCAATCCGGCAGTAACAAAATTCTGAAAGCCATGAACCGTAAATATACCCGGGAATGGTATCTTGACAGGGTGAAGAAAATTAAAGCTGTCATGCCTGATTGTGGTATCAGTACAGATATTTTTGCCGGTTTCCCCGGAGAGACGGAAGAAGACCATCAGCAGAGTCTTGATATTATGCGCGAAGTTGCATATGATTCATCCTTCATGTTTAAATATTCAGAACGTCCGGGAACTTATGCTGCTGCAAATCTAAATGATGATGTGCCCGAAGATGTTAAAACACGTCGGCTCAATGAATTGATTGAGCTACAGGGAAAATTGTCCATGAAAAGCAATGAAGAGGAGGTGGGTAAATCATATGAAATCATGATCGAAGGAAAATCCAGACGCTCAGATAAAGAAGTGTTCGGACGAACATGCCGGAATAAACTTGTGATTATACCTGACAATGACTTTTCTCCCGGAGATAAGGTGAAAGTCATAATAAACTCGTGTACATCAGCCACATTACTTGGAAAACAATTGTCATATGGAAAACAAAATTGAAGCCTTTCGTGCATACCGCGAAAAAATGAACAAACAAATTCTGGATAAAGATAATTTGGTAATCAAACGAATATTTAATCTGGATACCAATACATACAAGGCCGGATCGCTTGATATTAAAAGCAAAGAGCTGATAGGGCTGACAACATCCATGGTACTCCGATGCGATGATTGCGTGAAATACCATCTTGAACAATGTTACGACATTGGCATCAGTACTGATGAACTTATGGAAGCCTTGTCGGTAGCCAGCCTTGTTGGGGGAACAATAGTTATTCCGCACCTGCGTAAGGCTGTTGAGTACTGGGATATGCTAAAGGAGAATGCCTGATTGAATTTGGCCTTACCTGTCCGGATGATCAGATTAATATTATAGGTAAGGAAAGAAAACAAGGCATGAAACTTGCTTGATTCATGATAATTATTAAATTTGTTTCCAAATCGAAAAACCAATATCATGAGAAGCATCCTTATCACCCTGGTGTGTTTACTGATATTTTCCGGTGTATCTGCTGAGAAAATGATTGTAGAAGGCATTTATCAAGGGAAAAATATTTTTGTAAAAAACAGTTTGGTTGATGATAAGAAAGGAGAGTTTTGCATCAGCAATGTTACTGTCAATGGGGAAAATATTCCTGATGAATTAAGATCCAGTGCCTTTGTTATTTCTCTTACCCGTATGGATATTGAGCTGGGTGAAGAAATAACAGTGGAATTTCAGCACGAGGATGATTGCTCTCCTATGATAATCAATCCGGAAGTATTAAAACCATTAAGCACCTATGAATTGGCAGAGCATGAAATGAAAGATGGATACCTGGTTTTTCAGACTACCCGCGAATCCAGTAAACTTAAGTTCTATGTTGAGGAGTACCGGTGGGACAGATGGCTGGTGATTGATGAATTTATGGGATACGGCGGACCTGATGACAATACCTACAAGGTAAAGGTTTATCCGCACAATGGTTTGAATATGTACAGGCTTAAACAGGTGGATCACCTTAACAGGACACATTATTCGGATACCCTGAAATATCAACTTGATTTTGATCCGGTAAAGCTAAGAACACGCAAAAGAATAAAAGATGAAATTGTTTTTTCCAAAGAAACTCTATATGAACTTTACAATGAGTTTGGCGAAAGATTGAGATTTGGAGGTGGTAGGGTCATTGATGTCGATGATTTGCCGACAGGGCTGTATTATCTGAGCTATGGTGATAGTGTTGTGGAAATTGAAAAACGATAACGATTTACACCGTATATTTGCAGGAGAATCGTAAGGTTCTCCTTTTTTGTTGCCCTATGAAAGCACTGGAAAAACAAATATTTGAAATACGCAATGAAACAGATTTTGCTTCTGTTGCCCTGCAAATATTCAAATATCAATACCGGTATAATCAGATTTATCACAATTTTGTCAATGCCCTGGGAATATACCCCCGGGATGTTACTTCCATAGCTGATATTCCCTGTATGCCTGTTGAGTTTTTCAAAACACATGAAGTGAAAACAGGAGACTTTTACCCCGGGATTGTTTTTCATTCCAGCGGAACCGGAGCCGGTCATATTTCAAAGCATGTAATCAAAGACGAAAGTCTTTATCGCAAAAGTCTGCTTCAGGCATTTAGCTATTTTTACGGCAACCCGGCAGATTATGCTGTACATGCTTTACTGCCTTCCTATATTGAGCGGGGAAATGCTTCCCTGGTATATATGGCAAAAAGCCTGATGGAGCAGAATCCTGATTTTACCGGAGACTTCTTCCTGGGCCATAGCAAAGCATTGAAACAATCCATCAGCAAAGCTGTAAATCTGGGCTTGCAACCACTACTGATTGGTGTTAGCTTTGCCTTGCTGGATCTTGCAGAAATCCCGGACTTTGATCTGAAAAATACCATTGTACTGGAAACAGGAGGAATGAAAGGCCGCAGAAAAGAAATTATACGGGATGAATTGCACAATATCATCCGTGAGGCACTGCATCCCAAAGAGATACACTCTGAATACGGTATGACAGAGCTCTTGTCACAGGCTTATAAAACAAATTCAGATGTTTTCAAAACACCGCCCTGGATGAAAGTGCTTATCCGGGATATCCATGATCCCAGACAATATCTGTCTCACAATCAACAGGGCCTCATCAATGTTATTGACCTGGCCAACATCCACTCCTGTGCTTTTCTGGAAACCAAAGACCTTGGAAAATCCACAAAGGAAGGATTTGTGGTGTCCGGACGATTGGACTTCAGCGATATCAGAGGCTGCAATTTGCTCTTGTAATAAACCAAAATTATACAAACAAAAAAGGTCGCCTCTTTCGAAACAACCTTTTGTTGTTGACCTGCCAGGACTTGAACCTGGAATTTAAGAACCAGAATCTCATGTGTTGCCAATTACACCACAGGTCAGAATGTCAATTTTTCATTTTTTGTTGTCCGACCAGGATTCGAACCTGGACTGGCAGGACCAAAACCTGCAGTGCTGCCATTACACCATCGGACAATCCGATTTTCCCACAAGGGGAATGCAAAAATATGAAATTTTTATCAAATCAAAAATATATTTTCATTTTTAAAAGAAAATATCTGCTGATTTTCACATGTTATGATTTTTTGGTGAGTAAAATTCATTTGGCGACAAAAAGTCTTACCTTTGCAAATGTAGAAGGCTGTTATGTTAAGTAAAATACCTGGTTTTATACAAAATACACCATGGCAGAATCATCTCTGGCGTGTCCCGGATGATAATAAATCCGTATTCCTTACTTTTGATGATGGCCCAACTCCCGGAATAACGGATCAGGTACTGAGCATTCTTGAAAAGTATGATGCAAAAGGAACATTTTTTTGCCTGGGACGAAATGCAGAGCATTATCCTGAATTGCTGCAAAAAATCACAGATCAGGGACACCGTATCGGAAATCACTCATACAGCCACCTGAAAGGCTTCCGCACAAGCGTGGATAAATATGTTGAAGATGTTGCCATGGCCCACAAAATTCTTAAGTCTTCGCTCTTCCGGCCGCCATACGGACGTATTAGAAGGAAGGAAGCCAAACAACTGGCGAAACATTTTACCATTGTTATGTGGGAAATACTTAGTCATGATTATAATCCAAAACTGTCACCCGATAACTGCTTTACCAATGTAGTGAGTTCCGTGAAACCGGGATCCATCATCGTGTTCCATGATTCCCTGAAAGCCTCCAAAAATGTACTGTCCTGTCTGCCCGGAGTGCTGGAGCATCTGGCTAAAAAAGGATATACCTTTAAAGCTATCCCGGATAAATACTAGATACAAGTAAGTCAGTTTCGTTTTTGCCTCTGTTGATGCATGTTGAAAACCCATTTTTTTCTCTGCGGGATAAAGCATGTTTAAACTGAACCTTTCCAAGGTGTAATCTGTAGTATTCTTACATGATAGTTGCACATAATCAATGATTTGTGTCTGATAATGTAAAAGTGGAAAAATATGCCCGTATATAATAAAGACATTGTTGATCAGTTGAATGAACTTGCCGATTTACTTGAAATAAAAGGAGAAAATGAATTCAGGGTAAGGGCGTACAGAAATGCTGTGCGGATTCTTTCCGGCTATTCCGGCCGACTTGCAAAAGAGATCAGGGAAGGTGAGGATTTGTCTGAAATTTCTGGTATAGGTGATAGCATTCAGGAAAAAGTTGAGGAAATTGTCAATACCGGAAAGCTCAAGCAGCTTGAGAATCTGAAAAAAGAGATTCCGGAATCATTGCTTGAAATAATGAGTCTTGAGCAAATGGGTCCCCGGCGGACCAAAACACTGTATGAAGAGCTGGATATTGACTCCATTGATGATCTCAAAAAAGCTGCAAAAAGTGGTGATATAGAATCGCTGGAAGGTTTCGGCAAAAAGACGGTTGAAAACATTCTTAAAGAAATTGAGGAATATGCAGATAAAGGTGGTTCAGATCGTATCAAATGGAGTGAAGGAGATAAAATTGCCACATCACTGAAAGAATACATGAAGGACAAAGTGGATGATATTGAAGTTGCGGGTTCCTATCGAAGAAAAAAAGCCACCCTGGGAGATATTGACATTCTTGTGACCAGCAAAGACAAAGAAAAATGTATGCGTGCATTCACCACCTTTGAGGATGTGGACAGGGTGCTTTCCCAAGGTGATACCAAATCGTCCGTTAAACTCAGAAATGGTGTGCAGGTTGATCTCAGGCTTGTAGATAAAAATTCTTTTGGAGCAGCCCTTCTGTACTTTACCGGAGCAAAAGAACACAGCATAGCCCTGCGAAAGATTGCGCAGAAAAAGGATTATACCCTGAATGAATACGGAGTGCATAAAGATGATGAAAAACTGGCATCCAAAACGGAAAAATCAATGTATAAGGCCCTCGGTCTAAAGTACATTGAGCCTGAACTCCGGGAGAACCGAGGGGAAATTGAGGCTGCCAGGGATGATAAGCTCCCCAATCTGATCAAACCTGAAGACATCAGGGGAGATTTGCATACCCACACAAAGCGTACTGACGGCCTCTACAGCCTGAAAGAGATGGCACAGGCAGCAAAAGATATGGGATATGATTATTATGCAGTCAGCGATCATTCCAAAAAAGTCAGTATGGCTGACGGGCTTGATGAGAAAAGGCTGGGAGAGCAGATTGAAGAAATCAATGAACTGAATGAATCATTTTCTGATTTCAGGATATGTAAAGCCATTGAAGTGGATATTCTGAAAGACGGAACACTGGACTTATCTGATGATATATTGAAAGAACTGGATTTTGTGATTGGTGCCATTCATTACAATAGGAACCTGTCCCGAAAAGAGCAAACCCAACGTGTATTAAAAGCTATGGAAAATCCTCACTTTAACATTCTGGCTCATCCTACCGGCCGGATGCTTGGGGAACGAAGCGCTTACGACATAGATATCAAAGCAGTGCTTGACGAAGCAAAAGACAAAGGTTGTTATCTGGAAATTAACGCCAATCCTCAACGCCTGGATTTGAATGATGAAAATGCCCGGATTGCCAAAGAGAAAGGCGTGAAACTTGCAATTTCTACAGATGCACATTCCAAAGACAGCCTGAATTATATGCGCTATGGTGTTGCACAGGCACGCCGGGGCTGGCTGGAAAAAAATGATGTATTGAATACACGTTCATGGAAATCATTGAAAAAACTGTTGAAGAGGTAACTATGGGAAAACAGAAAAATCCATACATGAAAACCCCTTTTCCTGATTTTGATAATCCGGAAAATATGAACAAAAAGCATGCTTCTGCCGAGCTTGAAGACTTGCGTGAAGCAATCGAACATCACAACCATCTGTATTATGTTGAAAATGATCCGGATATCAGTGACAAAGCCTATGATCGCCTCTTTGACAGACTTCAAAAGCTGGAAACAGAATTTCCTTCCCTGGATTCTGATACCTCCCCGACAAAAAAAGTTGGTGCTCCCCCTCTTGACTCTCTGAAAAAGAAAGATCATGTAAAACCTATGCTCAGCCTCAAGTCATCCCCTGAGGAAGAAGAAGTTAAGAGCTTTTTTGAGGATGTGCAAAAAAAATCAAAAGAGGACAAGCCCGTTTTTATCCTTGAACCAAAATTTGACGGATTCTCGCTTGAAATTGTTTATGAGAATGGGGAATTCTCCTATGCAGCAACCCGTGGCGATGGCATCACCGGTGAGGATGTGTCGAAAAATGCAAAAACAATCGGTTCTCTGCCGCTGCGACTGAAAAATAAAGATGAAATGCCGGCTACCCTGGCTGTTCGGGGAGAAGTGTTCCTGCCTCTGGATGGATTTGAAAAACTGAATAAAGAGCGAATAGAGAATGGGAAGGACGCGTTTGCAAATGCCAGAAATGCAGCAGCAGGCCTGGTAAGGCAACTGGATTCCAAAAAGGTTGCCGACAAACCCCTGGATATTTTTGTATATGAAATTATGAACAGCGGAGATGTGGAATCTGATTATCATCACGATGTGCGAAAAAAACTGGAAACATGGGGTTTTCACATCAATGATAAATCAAAAAAATGCAAAACATTCAGCGAGATAAAAACATACTATAATACCATTGCTGATCAACGGGAAAATCTACCATATGAGATTGACGGAGTGGTTATTAAACTGGATGATCTGTCCATGCGCGAAAAGCTCGGCACACGTGAGCGGAATCCCAGATGGGCTTTTGCCTGGAAATTTCGGGCAAAAAAAGAAGTTACAAAATTACGGGATATTGTGGTCCAGGTAGGCAGAACAGGAATTCTTACACCGGTAGCCCTGCTTGATCCTGTGGAAATTGGCGGTGTTACTGTGAGTCGTGCCAGCCTGCATAATGAGAAGGAACTAAAAAAGAAAGACGTGCGTCCGGGCGATAAAGTTCGTGTAGAACGCGCCGGTGATGTCATTCCGGAAGTGACAGAGCGTGTTGAGAAAAGTAAAAAACGCGGTAAAGAATTCTCCATGCCAAAACACTGTCCGGTATGCAATACTGAAGTGGTGCAGGAGGGAGCTTATACCATTTGTCCTGCCGGATGGTCATGCAGAGCTCAACTGAAAGGCAGGATTGAACATTTCGCGTCCAAAAAAGCCATGAATATTGAAAGCCTTGGTGAAAAAGTGGCAGCGCAATTGGTGGACAACGGGTTTGTTAAAACGTTGCCCGACCTGTATCGCCTTGATAAAGACAGGCTGAAAGAACTGGAGGGATTTGCTGATAAGTCTGCAGGCAGACTGAAAGATGAAATTGAAAAGTCAAAAAAGGTATCCCTTACCAGATATTTGTATGCCCTGGGAATAAGACATGTCGGAGAGCACGTAGCACGTTTGCTGGCTGATGAATTTGAGGATTTTGATGCAGTGCGTAATGCTGGTTATGATGAGCTTGTTAATCTGAGTGAAATCGGACCTGAAATCGCAGAAAGCATTAAACACTTTTTTAGCACAGAAGACAATCAAAAATTACTGACAGATATGGAGGACCTCGGACTTGATATACAATCCGGTGGAAGGCGACAATCACATGTGCTGGACGGATTGACCATTGTCCTTACCGGTGAGCTGGATAACTATACCCGGGATGAAGCCAAAGAAAAAATCGAAAAGCTGGGTGGAAATGCTACTTCTTCGGTTAGTGGCAATACTGATTATCTGGTGAAGGGAAAAGACCCGGGCAGTAAACTGGAAGATGCAAAAGAACATGATGTGCAAGTCATTGATGAGAAGGCTTTTACATCGCTTTTAAAAAATGGTGGCATTGAATGATTGACGTGTTGCCGGGAAAATATACATAATGTTGAATCGTGAAAATTCCAAGCAATGAAACTGATATATAATTTTGAGAATCTGGATAATTCGATGACGGATAAAGTTGGAGGGAAAAACGCTTCCCTTGGCGAAATGTACACCACGCTTTCATCAAAAGGCATCCGTATTCCTGATGGATTTGCCACATCTGCGAAAGCTTACCGTCAGTTCCTGAGCGACAATAATATTACGGATCAACTTGCAGATGCACTAAAAGACGTGGAGGGTGATGATGCCTTAAAAAAGGCCGGTGAAACCTGCCGCAAGCTGATGATGGATGCTTCCATTCCCGGAGAGGTGGAGAATGCCATACTGGATGCATACAAACATCTGAAAGAACGCGATGAATCACTGGAAAGTGTGGCCGTGCGAAGCAGTGCTACAGCTGAAGACCTGCCCGACGCCAGTTTTGCCGGACAACATGAAACCTATCTCAACATCAAAACCGAAGAAGAACTTCTGAAAGCATGGAAAAAATGCGTTGCATCGCTCTTTACCGACAGGGCAATTGAGTATCGTGAGAAAAATGATTTTGATCACATGAAGGTAGCATTGTCGGTAGGAGTACAGAAAATGGTGCGCTCCGATAAAGCCTCTGCAGGGGTCGCTTTTACCATTGATCCGGATAGCGGTTTCGATAAAGTGATGCTTATCAACGGTGCCTGGGGCCTGGGTGAAAATGTGGTGCAGGGCTCTGTTATTACCGATGAATTTTATTTGTACAAAAACGCCCTGGAAAAGGACAAAAAAGCCATACTCTCAAAGCGCATGGGTTCCAAAGCCAAAACCATGGTTTACACTGATGAGGCAGACAATACATCAACCAAAAACATTGATACGCCAAAAGATAAGCAGGAGCAATTTGTGCTTTCAGACAAGGAACTCCTCACCCTGGGCCGGTGGTGCCTTAGCATAGAATCTCATTATGATAAACCCATGGATATTGAATGGGCAAAAGACGGAAATTCCGGAGATCTTTATATCGTTCAGGCACGTCCTGAAACAGTGCATTCATCGAAAGAAACTGATAAAAAACTTAAAAGTTATACTCTCAAAGAGGACAGCGGTGATCCCTTGGTTTCAGGAACAGGTATTGGTAATAAAATCGCAGCAGGTACGGTTAAAATTCTGGAATCACCCGAGGAATCTGATAAAATCGAGGAAGGTGATGTGTTGGTTACAGAAATCACCAATCCAGATTGGGATCCGGTCATGAAAAAGGCAGCAGCCATCATTACCAACAGCGGCGGGCGTACCAGTCATGCAGCCATTGTTGCCCGTGAACTGGGGGCTGTTGCAGTAGTTGGAACGGAAAATGCCACGGAAAAACTTCAGGACGGGCAGGAAGTTACTGTATCCTGTGCAGGGGGTAAAGAGGGTAAAATATTTGATGGTAAGCTCGAATGGGAAGAAAAGGAAATTGATGTAGATAAACTGGGAAAACCCGGAACTGAAGTCATGCTTATCCTTGCCAACCCTGATTCTGCTTTTAACAATGCCATGCTACCGGTGGACGGGGTTGGTCTGATGCGCCTGGAATTTGTCATCAATAGCGCCATAAAAATCCATCCAATGGCACTGGTGCATTTTGACCGGCTTGAGGATGAAAAGGCAAAAAAGGAAATCGAAAAAATAACCCATGCTTATGATGACAAAAAATCATTTTTTACTGAAAAACTTTCCCAGGCCGTTGCAAGTATTGCCGCTGCCTTTTATCCCAAAGATGTCATTGTCAGGATGAGTGATTTTAAATCCAATGAATATGCTGAACTTATTGCAGGCCAAGAGTTTGAGCCCAAAGAAGAGAATCCAATGGTGGGTTTCAGAGGCGCATCCCGGTATTATCATGAGAACTACCGCGACGGATTTGCCATGGAATGTGAAGCAATGAGAATAGTGCGGGATGATATGGGTCTTGATAATGTCAAATTGATGATACCTTTTTGCAGAACACCGGAAGAAGGGAAAAAGGTACTGGAGGCAATGGCGGATAATGGCCTGAAACAAGGGGAAAACGGGCTGGAAGTTTATGTAATGACCGAAATACCCAACAATGTGATGATGGCTGATGAATTTGCGGAAATATTTGACGGTTTTTCCATCGGTTCCAATGACCTGACACAGCTAAGTCTCGGCCTTGACAGGGATTCGGAGATTGTAAGTGATTTGTTTGATGAACAGACCGTCGGGGTGAAATCTCTGATCAGCATGGCAATTAAAAAGGCCATAGAAAACGATAAAAAAATCGGCTTGTGTGGACAGGCACCCAGTGATTTTCCGGAATTTGCCGGATTCCTGGTTGACCAGGGAATTCACAGCATCTCCTTCAACCCGGATGCAGTGGCCCGGGGCATAGAAAACATTGTCAAAGCAGAAAATAATCACAAGAACAAATAAACAAGAGCCATATGCCTGAATTACCAGATATTGAAATGTTTAGACGTGAAGCCGGTAAATGCGCAAACAAAAAAATTTCCGGCGTCACAGTAAGAGATGCGGATTTTGTGGATTTCTCACAAAAAAAGGGGAGTACAAAACTGAAGAATAAAACCATCAAAGATGCTACCCGTAGAGGAAAGCACCTGTTGGTATCCGTAGGTGACGGAATACTGGCCATGCATTTCGGCATGACTGGTGAATTGCACTGTTTTTCCAAAGATGATGCAGAACCTGAACACACCAAATTCAGCCTGATGACAGAGAGTGGAAAGGTCCTGCATTACACTTGTACCCGAAAACTGGGACATATCAGGCTTGTTGATGATAAGGAAAGTTACATCAACAAAGAAGTACCTGCACCCGATGCCCTGAATATGGATGAGGATGCGTTTATATCTGCTCTGAAAGAAAAAAAATCCATGGTAAAATCTGCCCTGACCGATCAGGATATAATCTCCGGTATCGGAAATGTTTATTCTGATGAGATTTTGTTTCATGCCCGCATACATCCACGGCAAAGTATTGCTAAGCTTGGTGATGATGATATGCACCGGCTGTACAAAAAAATGCGCTATGTCCTGAATATGGCCATAGAGCGGCATGCAAATATTTCTGAGTTTCCGGATTCCTGGTTGTTGCCCAGGCGCAGAGAAGGAGCATCCTGTCCACGCTGTGACGGCGAACTGCAGAAAATCAAACTGGCAGGCCGCGGAACATGGTTGTGTCCGGCATGTCAGAAAAAGTATTAACGGTTGAACATCTCTGTCATCTCAATCGCATTTTTGGGAGCATAAGCATGTTGGTCGTTGTTGAAGTAGATAAATAAATTCCTGACTTCTTTGAGCTTGTTTAAACGCATCTTCCAGTTTCCAAGCTCTTGTTTGCTGTATTTGTGATTGTACCATTCTTCTTTTCCATGAAACCTGAGGTAGGCTGATTTTCCTGTTGCAATCACCTTTTCCGGTAAATCTGCAGGAGAAGACAGCATACAAATGCCAATACTGTGTGAACGAAGCATATCATAAATCTCATCATCAAACCAGGATGCATGCCGGAATTCAATTACATTGTTGTAAGGATTATCCAGCAGATTAGCAAAGCTTTCAAGTCGTTCCGGATTTTTATGAAGGTTGCCCGGTAATTGCCAGAGGATATTGCTGATGCGTTTTTCAGCCGGTTTAAGGGCACGGAAAAAGTCGTCCATGCGCTGGCGAAACTTATTATCTGCCTTTAACTTTTTCATGTGAGTGAGGTAACGATTGGCCTTAAAACTAAACCGGAACGTTTCCGGTGTCTGGTCCAGCCAGTGTTTGATTTTATCCCGGTCCGGCAGATTGTAAAAACTGTTGTTGATTTCAACCGTATTAAATTGTTTAGCGTAATAAGATAACCAGTCCTTTTTTTTAAGATCGGCAGGATAAAAGCTGTCCTTCCATTCTTTGTAATGATAACCACTGCAGCCAATGTAAATGTGCATAATATCTTCCATTTATCAAAAAAACACACACGCTGCGCATATGTTTGAATTTATCTGCTGGCAGCTCTATTTAGTACAGTTTGAAATTAATGGGTAAGAAGTAGTTGACGTTTACAGGTTTGCCTTTATGAGCCGCGGGCTTCCTGTCTTGCTAACCGGCAATCACGTGCATCGCCTCATTGTCAGGAATGCTGTGAACCTTACTTACAACCTCATTATCGTAGCCTTTGCCTGTTTTAGTGATAATAAACTGCAAAAAATCCTTGTCTTCAATGATCATTTCACCAGGCTATTTCCGGGGAACTTGTGTTTTTAGAAAGGTGTATCAGTATAGCTGCATCTTCAACCGGATATAATGGTTTGTCATGTACCCAATTTATCTGGGAAAACAATTTCTGTGGGATTGCCGTCTTCATCACGGATGGTTCGTATATCATCAAATTCACCCTAAGTAAATAATTTGACAATAATAACTGATGGTGCAATAAATAGCAGTGATTTTCGAGCATCGGGAAACCCCGTTTTAAAATATGCACTGCTTATTCATAAAACACAACATGTTCTTGTCCCGATATGCATTTTTAACTATCTTTCGATCCTGATAACCAATTCACTGCCTTATGGATATTGAAAACATGGATAAGATTCTCAGTATTGTCGCCAATTTTTTAACTGCGGGCGGTATTCTGGGCTTTATTTACTGGTGGACCAACAAAAGCTTTGTCAGGATTTATCTGCGAGTTCCAGATTATGAAAAAGTGAGCTGGAAGATGCTGTATATTCGTGATGGCGGGGAAGGTACCAAAATTGAAAACAAAGTCATGAAGTTTAAGGAGTACAAAAGCAAAAATCCAGGGGAGGCCATTGTTGGAATCAGGGTAACAAGCAATCCCCGACAGGGTTTTCAGTTTAAGTGTTTTGCAGAGCTTACCGGTACCGACAAGCAGAATGAGGCTTTATATCCGGAATTTAAAGAACATATGGAAAAAATGGGTTTTCTTCAGGTTGAGGGAATGGCTTATGACGGGAAAGTCTGGTTTTTATTGCCGGAGGAATATAAGCTAGGTAAAATCAAGGCATCTCCTGTGGAAAATATCATCAATAACATATGGTATCCCACCTTAAGTAAAACGATTTATCCATACATGAGCATCAGTGTACGGGTTCCCTTACAGGTCGGAGAGACTGACTTGTTTTCCAACGTGGATTTTTACCTTGAGTCCTTTTCCGAAAAAAAGGAAAGGAAACGGTATTATTTTGATGTGGTAGAAAAGCGAAAACCGGAGAATTGTGCTCTGATAAAAGTGTCAGTGAAGATCACATCAGAGTTTAATCCCTTTCGTTTCAAGGTGTACGTACATCCTCGTTCAGCGATGGATATTCAAAAGTTTTACGATAAACTCATGTACATTACAGACAACAATAAGGAGATAATGAGGCATAACCTGATGGTGGCCATTGATGAGTTCCGCGTAATGCTAAAAGAATATCAGGCACAACCCTCCAAATCCGGGGAGCCGGATGAAGATGTTCTGGAGGTTAAGGCTGTATATGATGCGTTAAATGAACGAAAACAAACATATTTTCCGGAAAATGAGGTGGTGAAAGCTGCTGAATCTGATATTCAGGATTTTCTAAAAGATAAATTTAACAGAAAGTCGCTGCATGATCAGGCAAAAGATATTCAGGATATTCTACATGCTTTTGATTATGATTATACCATAAAGCCTTTTAAAACGGAGTCAGATCAGCGGATAGAAATCCTGTTTGATGAGAATACCGGCTTCTTCAGGAACGAAAGTGATAATACTTACCTATGGAAACCTGGTATCAAAAAAGGTGGTTTGTTGAAAACACTAAAGCCTGAATAAAACCATTAACGCAAAGCAGAAAATCAGGTTAGATTTGCTTGGCCCAGCAAGCTTTCCATCTGTTCCTGAAGCGCATGGGCTTTTTCACCAGCTTTTTCGGCAAAATCCTCATCAGCGGAAGCAAAAATAATGCCTCTGGATGAATTTACCAGCAGGCCGCACTGCTTGTTCATGCCGTGTTCGGCTACGGCCTCAAGGCTGCCTCCCTGTGCGCCTACGCCGGGGACTAAGAGAAAGTGATCAGGTACGATTTTACGGATATCAGCAAGCATTTCTGCCTTTGTGGCTCCGACAACATACATCATTTGGTCCTTGTTTGCCCAGTTTTGGGATTTTGTAAGCACACTTTCAAAAAGCTTTTCGCCCTGATCGGAATGATACTGAAAATCATCAGCTCCTTTATTGGAGGTAAGAGCAAGCAAAATGACCCACTTGCCATCGTATCCCAGGAAAGGAGATACAGAATCCTCTCCCATATATGGTGCAACAGTGACAGCATCAAAGTCCATTCTCTCAAAAAATGCTCTTGCATACAGTGCTGATGTGTTCCCGATATCACCGCGCTTAGCATCAGCAATCACAAAGAGATCAGGATGATTGGTGCGGATATATTTCAGACTTTTTTCCAGTGAAATCAGTCCGTTGGAGCCAAGGCTTTCATAAAATGCCAGATTGGGCTTGTATGCTACAGAATATCTGGCGGTAGCATCCACGATGGCCTTATTGAATTCGAAAAGCGGGTCATCCCTGTCTTTTAGGTGGGGTGGAATCTTTTTTATGTCAGAATCAAGGCCTACACACAAAAATGATTTCTTTTTCCTGATTTGTTCAAATAAATCTTTGCTGTTCATAATGCTGAGGTTTAAGATACATCTTCGCTGGTTTCACTTTTCAGCCGTGCTGCATTTTCTTCCATGATGAGTTTATCAATAATCTCTTTGATATCCCCGTTTATGATTTCCTGAAGATTGTACATGGTCAGGTTGATGCGATGATCGGTAACACGTCCCTGAGGATAATTGTATGTGCGGATTTTTGCTGATCTGTCACCTGATGATACCATGGTTTTTCTTTTGGATGCTATTTCATCGAGATACTTTTGGTGTTCCAGATTGTAAAGGCGGGTACGCAACTCTTTCATTGCTTTGTCAAGATTTTTGAGCTTGGATTTTTCATCCTGACAAGTAACCACTACACCTGTTGGAATATGTGTCAGACGGATGGCAGAATAAGTTGTGTTAACCGATTGTCCGCCGGGGCCTGAAGAGCAATACTCATCACGTTTGATGTCGGCAGGATTGATTTTGATATCGACCTCTTCTGCTTCCGGCAGTACGGCCACCGATGCAGCCGAGGTATGCACCCTGCCCTGGGTTTCTGTCTGTGGCACCCGCTGAACCCTGTGAACACCTGATTCATATTTTAAAATGCCGTAAACACCTTCACCACTTACACTGGCTACAATTTCTTTATATCCGCCCTGAGTCCCTTCTGTAATGCGAGTTACCTCCATTTTCCAATTCTGATTTTCACAGAATTTGGTGTACATTCTGTATAAATCACCGGCAAAAATGCTGGCTTCATCACCTCCTGAGCCTGCCCTGATTTCAAGTACTGCATTCTTCTCGTCTTCGGGGTCTTTGGGAATAAGCAGGAGCTTAATTTTTTCCTCCATGGGCTCTTTCCTGGCAGCAAGCTCTTCAAGTTCGGCTTTTGCCATTTCCTGCATCTCCTCATCTTCCCCGGAATTCATCATTTCCCTGGCCTCTTCAATTCCATTGATGATCTCCAGGTATTCATCATATGCCTGTATTACAGGCTCCAGATCCTTAAACTCTTTGTTGAGTCTGATGTATTTATCCATATCCGACATGACCGAAGGGTCGGTCAGGAGCTTTTGAACTTCAGCCTGGCGTTGTTTAACACCTTCCAGCTTATTTAATATCATGTTGTCTTTCATGTACTTCCTTTTCTTTTTTTTTGATGTATCGTAGCGACCGTCAGAATTCGTTTCGCCGGATGGATACATCATGTGCTAATATTCGTATGTTTGATTTTTATGTGTGATGGTGAGCCGGTTTGTTTCAGCATTCTCTACCCGTCCGACAATACGGGCTTCCAGATTAAATTTTGCAGCTGTATTGATGATGGTTTCTGCCATGTCTTGTTTTACATAGAATTCAAAACGATGTCCCATATTAAAAACCTGATACATTTCCCGCATGTTTGTGCCGGATTCTTTTTGAATCATGTCGAACAAGGGTGGTACAGGAAACATATTGTCCTTGATGATATGTTTGTTTTTGACAAAATGCAGGACTTTGGTTTGCGCACCGCCACTACAATGTACCATGCCGTGAATTTCACTGCGGTGGTTTTTCAGAACTTCTGCCACAACAGGTGCATATGTCCGTGTGGGGGAGAGTACCAGTTTTCCGGCGTTCAGGCCGGTTGATTCTATGGCATCGGTGAGTTTTTTACTGCCTGAATACACCAGTGATTCCGGAACGTCCGGATCATAGCTTTCGGGATATTTTTTTGCCAGATAATGACCGAAAACATCGTGACGTGCTGATGTCAGGCCATTGCTGCCCATGCCACCGTTGTATTCTTTTTCGTAGCTGGCCTGCCCGTGTGATGCCAGACCTACAATTACATCACCGGCCTGAATGTTTTCATTGGTGATGACATCGTTTTTTTTCATTCTGCATGTGACTGTTGAATCCACAATGATTGTGCGAACCAAATCACCAACATCCGCAGTTTCCCCACCGGTAAGGTAAATACTCAGACCCATTTCCCTGAGTTCAGAAAGCACGTCTTCTGTACCCTGGATGATGGCAGCAATCACTTCGCCGGGGATTTTGTTTTTATTCCGTCCGATCGTGGACGACAAGAGAATGTTGTCAGTTGCCCCGACACACAAAAGATCATCAAGATTCATGATGACAGCATCCTGTGCGATGCCTTTCCAGACATTAAGATCATCTGTTTCTTTCCAGTACATATATGCCAGTGAGGATTTGGTACCTGCTCCGTCTGCATGCATGATGTTGCAGTATGCCTCATTTCCACCGAGGATATCCGGGAGAATTTTGCAAAATGCATTGGGGAAAATACCTTTATCCACATTTTTCAGTGCATTGTGTACATCTTCCTTGGCGGCTGAAACCCCGCGCTGGCTGTATCTGTCTGACACGTTTTTCATTGAACTGTTTTGTCTGATGATTTGCAAAGAAAAAGGCGTTCGTTACATCTAACGAACGCCAAAAATACTATTTTATGTAGCTAAAACTCTCCGCCACCGACTTCCACTTCAGCATCACCTTTTTTAATGACATTTTCATTTTCAACTTCAAAGGGATCCTGGCCTTCTTTCAGTCCATAGGTTTTGGATTTCACGCTGAATTCTGTCCGGCGATTAAGCTGGTGAGCAATCTCGCGTTGTTCCTTGTCAGGAAGGTCAAGAATAAAGCCTTCAGTCAGAATATCACCGCGATCTAAAAAGTCGTGTTTTTCCGCCAGGGTAGAATCTACGGTTCTTGGCATGGATTCACCAAACCCCCGGGAAGTTAGGCGGTCTTTGTCAATTCCTTTTTCTGTCAGATAATTAACACATGATTGAGCCCGTTCCTCGGAAAGTTCCATATTGGCTTCATCTGTACCCCTGAAGTCGGTGTGAGCACGCAGTTCAATGGCCAGATGCGGGTTATCTTCCAGTGTTTTAACAAGTTCATCAAGTGCCACGGTGGACTCCGGTCGCAATGTCGCCTTGTTGAAATCATATTCTATATTGGGAAGCTCAATAACCTTAGGTATGCTTGCCATGTTGATGTCGATTACCAACGTAGTATCATGATAGATGTCCCGGGTTGTGAACGTATAGGTGTTGGCAAAATAATCTTCACCCAAAGATGCTTTCATAATATAATCGGTTTCTTCTTCAAGATTTTCAAATACATAGGTTCCATCCTCACTTGTTTCAAAGGCCTGTTGCAGTCCTTCATCTGTCATAAGTTGAATTTTGGCACCTGCCAGTCGATATGCGTATTCCGGCCTTGTTGTATCTTTGACAACGCCGCGAACTGCGATATCAAGTGGTGGCATTCGGAAGCGGTAGATATCGTCCATGCCTTTGCCTCCAACCCTGTTTGATGAGAAATAACCTTCCTCCCTTTCACCATAGAAGATAATTTTAAAATCATCTGCTGATGAGTTTACCGGGGGCCTTAAATTTTCGGGAGTTTCGAATCCGCCTTCACCGTCAGGCTCTGCTTTAAAGATGTCCAGTCCGCCCATTCCAACATGTCCGTCAGAAGAAAAATACAGTGTTCCGTTTTGGCGTATTGAAGGAAATGTTTCATCACCGGAAGTATTGATGGGTTTACCGAGGTTTACCGCTTCGCCCCAGTCATCTTTTGGGCTTTCTCTGGTCATAACATAAATATCGCTTCCACCAAAACCTTCGGGCGTATTGGCTACGAAATACAGACTCAATTCATCCTGCGAAAGGTTTGGATATGCTACTTCATGGCCTTCAAACCCGGGAATTTTAAGTTCTTCTTCACCACTCCAGGCTCTTCCTCGTTTTGTTGCCATAAAAATCTTACAAGGAATATTGATCTTATCCCCGCCGTAACAACGGGTAAAATACATGATATTTCCTTTTTGGTTGAGAGTGGGTGCACCCTCATCTTCTTCTGTGTTCACATATCCGGTCAGCGGGTATGGTTCGCTCCAGTTCCCTTTTCTGTCTTGTTCAATCTGAAAAATATCCGTGAATTTTTCTCCGCTTTTCAGATTCACATTGTCACCCATCGTTCCTTCCCGTGAAGATGTAAAAAATACTATTTCGTAATCCTCATCTCCCCATGCAGGTGCAAAATCCTGTTTCAGGGAATTGAAATACGCCATATTGCTTACCTCATAGCGTGATGGCTGATTTTCCCACTGTGGCACTACCTTACAGGATTCTATGCCTGTTTTTGCCCTGTAATCGTCGGGCACAAGGTCCAGGTATGATTCATAAACCTCAATGGCATCTTCGTATTTGCCATTCATACGCAATGCATCTGCATAATAAAGCCTGGCTTCTGGTTTTAGCTGCTGCGAATTTGTTTTCAGTGCTTTTCTAAAAAACTCTTCGGCTTTTTGGGAATTTCCCATTTCACGGTAGCAATAACCGACGCGATAGGCAACAAGTGCAGTTTGCTCAGCATTGTTGATCTCGGGCAGGGCTTCGGTATAATAATCAATAGCTTCCTCAAAACGGAATTGATCAAAGGCTACATCACCTTTTCTGACCCCGGTTTGCGCCATTGCGCTACTAAAGATAAAACCTGTTAAGAGAACTAAAAATATTATTTTTTTCATAAGGCATGGATTTTTCAGGTTACTAAATTAATGAAATCTCTGAAACCCCGAAAGCCAATTGGTGAATTTCATCACCGGATTTCGAGAAATACATCTTTTTTTAGTGTTTTTGTTTTTATAAATTCTTTTGTTGATATTCTTTCGCTTGTTGGTATATAGGGTTGTAATCTAAAATATACCTGATATATTTTGTCATTTTCGAGTTCAAGGTAATATTTGCCGTTTTCATCAGATGTCAATGTTTTTTGCACATCACCGTTTTGATTGCACAATTCCACCTCAACACCTGGCAGGGGTTCCTTTCTCATTTTATCATAAATGATGCCTTTCACAGCAGCGTCAATCTCCGGTTGGCTAAAATGATAAATATCAGATTTGCCAATACCGCCTCTTCTTTGTGAAGTGAAAAATCCTTCGGCTTTGTCATCCCTGAACACAATGCCAAAATCATCAGCCGGAGAGTTAATCGGACTTCCCATGTTATGTACCTCGTATGCTGCAGGGCCTTCCTTTTCGGCTTCAAAAATATCAAGCCCGCCCATGCTGTTGTGTCCGTCTGAAGCAAAGTAGAGCAATCCGTTTTTGCGGATATAAGGGAAACAGTCATCTTTACTGGTGTTGATGTCGGGGCCGAGATTTTGTGGTGAGCCCCAGGGTTTTGATTTTCTTTCGCGTGTTACTTTATAAATGTCCTTTCCTCCGTATCCCCCAAGCATTGAATCAACAACAAAATACAATGTACACTCATCATGAGAAATGGCAGGATGCCCAATGCTGATGCCTTTTGGGATATCCGGAATGATAACTTCCTCTACACTTGTCCAGTAGCTGCTTCTGCGTTTTGATTTATAAATTCGACAAGCCCGGTCTGCTCCCGGATTATACTCACAACGTGAGAAATACAGAACATTGTATCGCCTGTTGAGGCTGGCTGCGCCTTCATCAAATTCTGTATTGACTGTCCCCAGTGATTTTTTGGGGAGTGTCCATTGACCGTCTTTGTTTTTTTCGGCTTCGTATATGTCTGTGAAAAGCTCGCCTGACTCCATGTTGATGTCCGGATTGTCTATGATTGACCGGGATGAAGTAAAAAAGATTTTCTCATAATCTTTGTATCCGTATACCGGACAAAAATCAAGTTCTCCGGAATTCAGAATGGCTGCCAGCTTTACATTTGTATTGTTTGGATGTTCAAGCATTTCCAGGGTGTGGTGAATTCTATCGGTTTTTTTACGTATTCCGGGGTCGTCAGGTTCTATCTCTGCGTATTTTTCAATGGCCTGCAGTGCAGAATCAAATTCTTCATGTTGCAGATAGGCATCAGCCAGCTCAAAATACATGCCAGGGTCTTTGTAATTGTACCGTTCTGCTCGTTTATAATGAAATATTGCTTTTTTCGGTTCAGATATTTTCATGTAGGATTGTGCTGCTTTGTAAGAAACTTCTGCTCTGGTTTTTTGTGACTTATCACTTTTGTCGAATTGTTTTTTGTACAGATCAATGGCCGTTTTAAACTGTTCCCGTTCAAATGCCTGATCTGCTTTTCTCAGATACCGCTGCGCATCTGCAGGAAAAGAAACTGTCAGAAAAACAAATGCCGAAATGATTATGATGAGTTTCTGTTTCATATGCATGTATTTTGCCGCTGTAAAAATAGCAAAGCTACGGTGTTTAAAAAAATCCATGCAAAATGAATGCCGAAAAGCGCAGGGCTTTGGTGGAATAAATCATGATTTATGCTTGTGTGCATGCATATAAAGTAAAGAGCCGTCAATATCAATCCCTGATTAATTGTACAGTTCCACGCTTGTCAATAGGTCTGCCTGTTGTATCGTATGCGCGGATGATGTAAAAATAAATGCCTTCGCCGGCTTCATTATTGCCAGATATTTTTCCATCCCAGGCATCTTCAGGATCAGTCCATTCAAATATTTGTTGTCCGGCCCTATTGGTAATAATTCCTTTAAAATCATTCAGGCGGGGATCAACAATTACTTTGAATTCATCAAAATATCCATCGTTGTTGGGGCTAAAGAAATTTGGTGCCCTGATCAGGGATTTATCAGGCCGTATGTCATTCATGATAAAACTGTCACGACAGTGCTTATCATCTGTGACAAGCAGTTTTATGCTGTTGTTTATCTCATCGAGTGTAAGTTCAGGCTCTTCCGATTGACTGGCAAGCTTTCCGTTAACGTACCATTGGTAATGCATCTTTTCCGGGTATCGCTTTCCTTCAAGTACTGTTTTGTTGGTGGTACGTGCAGAAAGTCCGTCCATGGAGGTTTCAATCGAGAAGTCAGCCCGCAGTATATCTTCAAATTCAATCTCAAGGCTTTTTTCTCCGGAGCAGCCTCTGTTGTCTGTCCAGCTTAGTTGATGTTGTCCAACACCTGCCTCAATGGTATCTGTGGATTTGATGCTTTTTCCGTTGATGGCAAACTTGTCAAAGCCGTGTTGTTCAGGAATGATGATTTGACCCGGAATTTTACAGTTTTGATCTGTTGTGTTGAAGTCAGGAACGGCGATTTCCGGTCTGACAAAATTCAGTTTCCGAATGGTATCTTTTTGTTGATTTACAATGATACATTCGTCCTGATCCGGGCTGCTGCCTGTGAATGTAAGTGCATATTCATTTTCATCAAGTCTGTTAACCTGCATGTGTTTACATATTATGCGGTAATCTGAAGGCATGCTTATGATTGCATGATCACCGGGACAGACTGGCCTTTGAAGTACCTGTACTTTTTTGTCAGGTTCCATAAAGTTTACCATCAGACTGTCTGAATATTCGCCATGCTGATCCTTTTCGTTCCTGACCAGCATGTACGTGCCGTAATCTCCTGCTTTGAGTGTAATGGTACTGTCGGATAGTTCATAGAGATCCAAACCTTCCGGGGTTTTCCATTCCCCTGAATTGAAATTACATTGAATGAGGCATGCCAGAGAGTTGATATTGGTGTCTGCAGAGGTGAAGATGTCTGGTTTCTCCAAAAATGTGATTAGATACATTATGCTGTCACCGGAATCATTGTGCCAGATCAGTTTGTGCCTGCCTTTTTCTTTACAAGTCAGGATGCAATGATTGTTGTTTTTTCTTTCCAGATGAATTCCGGTTTTCGCAATCCACTGGCCCTTTTCCTGAGCTTCTATCCGGAGTTTCTGATCGTAGGAATATAATTCTATTCGCCTTGCCTGTGGCTGAGATTTTGCTGTTGATGTGTTTTTATTTTCCGCAATTGTATCCGTGATTGTATCTTGATTTTGTCCGGCAATCTTGTTTTGTTTCTTTTCGGCTTGTGATTGTATGGTGGTGTTTTCAGTTTGTACGTTTTGATTGTTATCTGCGGAGTCTTGGTGTAAAAGAAGCATGGAGAGGCCTGCGATTAGCACGATACCTGTAGCGAACCAGCCCGCATTTTTTGACATGAAATGTTTGAGCCCTGGTTTTGGAGCTGCAGCTTTGATGCGTGCAGCTACTTCAGGTGAAGGTTCTGCCTTCAGTTCTGACATTTTTTCTCTGATATGTTTATCAAATTTGTTCATGTATTCAAATACAAATTTTTCATTTCTTTTATCAATGCTTTACGGGCTTTTACAAGCTGGCTTCTGGATGTGCTTACGCTGATATTGAGTGCTTCGGCAATTTCCGGGTGCTTATATCCTTCGATCACGTACATATTAAAAACTGTACGATAACCAGCCGCCAGTTTTTGAATGCAGTTTAATATTTCATTTTCGCTCATCTGTGCGATGATATCTGCATCCCCGGACTTCAGCTCGTGGAATTCATTCCGTGTCATGCTGTTTTGCCGGTTACGGCTTTCTTTTCTTAGTACGTTTATGGCCGTGTTTACCGTTATCCGTTTAAGCCAACCTTCAAAAGAACCTTCATATCTGTAACTTTCAATTTTATTAAAAACGGTGATGAAAGCTTCCTGTAACATATCCTCTGCTTCACTTTTGTCTGAAGCATACCGGAGGCAAATGCCAAACAATACTGAGGAATACCGTTTATACAGCCGATCAAAGGCTTTGGGATTCCGTTGTTTGCATTGTTTGATAAGTTTCCTTTCTTCACTCATTTTGTCTTTTCACTAATAAGACAATTCTTAAGCCATTTTCGTTGTCTGAAGATACATTAAAATTTAAAAAAAAATATAAAGGCTGAATCCCGGTTGGAATTCAGCCTTTAATATTGTGAGCGTGAATTATCTGGTCAGATGGAAAGGTCCGGTGAGTTCGTACTCATATCCGTCAATTCCGGTAGCCGTG
>JBKGYK010000012.1:0-52515 GCA_046546095.1 Bacteroidales bacterium | reverse complement strand
TTATTATCTCGAAAATGATGTGGTAATCAGCAGTGCAAATGTGATTGTGGAGTAGATTTCATTTCATTGGCAATCCAAACCAAAAAATACAAAGAACCACCTCAGCTTCCCGGGGTGGTTCTTTCATTTTACCTGTGTATTTTGCAGGTAGCTTCAGCCCGTGTTTTACAGCAAATGGCAAATCCCACGTATCAAACCATGACAAATTTGCGGCAAAACCCGGCTGTTTATGATGTTGCGTTAATCCTTCAGATTTTTTTCAGGCTGAATTCGTATTCTTCCATCACCGGGTTGGTGAGCACTTTTTTACAGGTTTCGTCAACCTTAGCAGAAGCTTCCTCTTCGCTTTTGGCTTCAATTTCAAAACTTATATGTTTGCCTATGCGGAGGTTTTCAACCGATTTAAACCCCATGTTGTGCATCAGATTGTTTACAGCTTTTCCCTGGGGATCAAGCAGTGCCTTTTGTGGCATAACATTTATTTCAGCAATAAATTTCATAGTTATAAATCTTTGTTATTAAGGCTGATAATATGAAATATCAGCGACATAATGATATACAAAACAATGACCAAAGGTAATGCTATAATCTGAAAAACAACAAGCAGAACGGCGGAAATTATCAGGAAAATCCAGGTGATTTCGTTGCCTGCCCAGCTTAATTGCTTAAACTTCAATGAGAACATACGGATTGGCATGAGCATCATGAGTCCGTTAAAAATAACGATGCCTGCCCAAAATGCAGGGTAGGCGGCTATGCTGTGTAGCCATCCAATGTCTGAAAGGGCCAGACTAAGCACAATGCCACTAAAAAACAATGCAGAAGCCGGTACTGCAAGTCCGGTAAAGTGCTGCTCGTCCTGCTGGTTTGCATTGTACAGGGCAAGCCGAAGAACGGCTGTAGCTGCTGGTAAAAACACCAGAAAAAGCAACCACAGATCAGCATGACGCTCCAGCAAAATTGTGTACAATAGAAAAGAAGGTGCCAGACCAAAGCTCAGGGCATCGGCAAGCGAATCCAGCTCAGCTCCCACTTTTGATTGTGCATCCATCAGGCGGGCAACCATTCCGTCGAAAAAGTCAAACAAAGCAGCTGCCAGAATAAACAAGGCAGACTCCAGCACCATTCCTTGGCTGGCAGTTACAATAGCAAATACGCCGGCTGCCCAGTTGAGCAGTGTAATGCCAGAAGGCACCAGCCATTTAAAATTGTGATTTTCTGTTTGCATGTTTCAAAAGTAATAAAAATATTCGTTGCTCCGGCCTGCTGAATCAGCCAAAGATAATACTCAGCCAAAGATAATACAACATAACGCAACAGATCAACAATCGCTGCACGAGCTGCAATCACCACATGGTTTTGGTAAAATATCTTTCAGCGGCAGTCCGGCCTTCCGCCATGCCAAAAGGCCACCATCCACGTTTATTGCCTTCTCAAATCCCTGATATGTCAACAGATTTACCGCTTTTGTACTGTCAATGCCATTTTTTCCCACAACGAGAAGGGTTTTATCAATGGGCAGTGTATTCAGTTTATCCGGTAATTTGCTCAACGGCATGTATAACATATCAGCAAAGGACAACCATTCAACCTCCCTGTCCGATTCCTCCCTGATGTCCAGAAAACGTGCAACACCCTCCCGGTACATTGTCATTGCCTCCTCAGGAGTCGTGTGCTCCACCGCTTCAATGTCAAAAGTCTGGTTTCTGGCTGTATTGTATATTCTGCTCATTTGTATTCTGTTTATTTTCAGTCCGCAATATCCGAAAAAAATCGCATTATACCGTCATGCTTATGAGCAGTTTGGTTTGAATTTTTTTTGCCTCTGAACCCCGACATAAAAGCCGGGTTGATAATGATATGAAAGATGAAATTGGCTTTAGCACTGACAGTATTTTATTCAGTTTCTGATTTTTCAATCCTTACCCACTCCTGTCTTCCTTAGGCATGAAAGTTTGCAGTAGAACCATAAAAAACAAGCGGGCATTGCTGCAACATTATTCAAAACTTGTATCTTTAGCGTGTAAAATCCGGTATATGAAAAATGTGCTATTTTTGTTTCTGATTTTTAGCCTTGTAGTGAGCCCCAACGCTTTTGCTCATAAAAAGGCCAGTTATAATCTGATTGTGGATACAGACTGTGGTGTTGATGATTTTCGTATGCTGCAAATGCTTTTGGCTTCCCCTGAATTCAATCTGAATGCCTGTATTACATCAGACGGTGTGTTGGGGCCCGACCAGGGAGCCGGCAGAATCAGGGGAATGCTTGACCACTATGGTCATCAGGGTGTGCCTGTGGCTGCCGGCAAATCAATTGAGCTTGAATTTTCACACAGAAAGGTGGCTAAAAGATTTGTCTGGCCCGGAGAAATCAGCCGGGAGTACCGGAATGATGCAGTAGAATTAATCCATGAAAGGCTGAGGGCACATTCATCCAAAGACATTTACCTTGTCAGCGGAAGTCTGACCAATCTGGCAGCCCTGATAAGAAAATATCCGGAAGACCTTGATGAAATTAGCCGTATCGTTTGGTACCACAACCCTGCTGAGCCCGGGATGAATTACACCAGGGATACAGAAGCAGCTGAATTTGTACTCAGTAAAGTGCCGCATATAGATTTTGTGCATGCCGGTGATCAGAATAATCTCGATAATGATTTTTTTTCCATGCTGAAAACACTGAATAATCCTTATGCTTCTGCCATTGTTGATTTTTATGGTGATGATCTGAGCATTACCACAGAAAACTCCATTTTCAGGCAATGCATGGATGATTATCTGCCTTTGTTTTTGTGTTTTCCTGAATATTTTGAGAAAAAACAAAAGGTATACACTCCTCTTGAGACTGAGGAACTGGAAATGCTTATGCTTGGAATGCTGGATACTGACAAGCCGGTAGAAGGCGTAATATTCAAAAACCTGCCTGTGGACAGACACTGGCTCAGGGGTGATGTGGCCAGGCTTGCCGATACCCTTATCAAAACTCACGGTTATGATGAATTTCAGGTTGTGGCAATGACCAATGAATTTCACGGGCATCTTGGCATTTATTCCATCATGGGAGCAAAAATGGGTTTGCGGGCCATGCAGTATTTTTCTGTGGGCCTGGATGAACTTGAAGTCTGGTCTTATGGCGGCAATAATCCACCCTTAAGTTGTATGCACGACGGCTTGCAGTTTAGTACCGGTGCATCCCTTGGTTATGGCAGTATACATGTGCCGGAAGATGTGGACATAATGCCAAAGGCGGTTTTTGCGTATAAAGGGCAAAAAGTCAGCATTGCCCTCAGAGAGGATCTGATTGAGGTTTTCGAAAAACAAATTCAGTCATCAATAGATGCACATGGCTTGCTCACAGAGGACTATTGGGATGATATCCGGCGGGTAGCTCTGGAATTCTGGCTTGACCTAAACAAGCAGGATATGTTTATCATCAGCACACCCTCGGAATGATCGCTGAAAACAGATTGACGCTTACAGGTTTTTTACTTTATTGAGGCCCATAGCTCTCAGCATGTAGGTCGGCAAGGGTTTGCGCGAATCCCGTTTCTGCAGATTCAGATACCAGCCCAATTTTTTCATGATGGGCACCTTGTGGGTTTCTACAAATTCTATCAATGTGTTTTCAGGGGCCTGAATGTAGGAAAAGTGACCTGCTGCTTCACCCATATCAAAGCTGTCAGCGCTGTCAACCGTAAATGGGAAGCCCTTGGATTTTACCTCTTCTCGAAGATCAGACATACCCGAAATATCAAAGCAAATATGGATAAATCCCGGATCACCCCAAATACGTCCTTCGAAAATATCCTTTGGCTTGCGTGATTTTACTTCAACAAGTTCGATTTGGGTGGGGCCCAGCAATGGAGCAAAGGCTCCTTTCCTGGGCTGCGAATGAGCCAGAAGAACCCTGCGTAATTCCTTGTGTCCGCCGGGGAGTCCTTTTGTATCTTCAAAGCGGCCTTTCCGGTCGTAAACAATATCATCGTATCCCAGGATGTCCTGATAGACGATCAGAGATTCTTCAATATTTTTAACCCCGATTATGGCACCATATACCCCACCGTTTTTGTGTTTTTGCAGAAAGCTTACAGGCTCTTCCACAAATTCAAAAATATTGTCGTACAGATCCCTGACAAAAAAATGTTTTGTGCCGCCAGGGTTATGTGTGATTTTGCTGAGGATTTCAATGTTTTTGCGTGAAAAATCATTGTAGCATGCTTGTGCATTGCGGCATTTCATCTTTACAACATTGATGCCCAGGTCGCCAAGCAATAATGGTTCCTTTGGCATGATAGGTTTTTTGCCGGTGTGTTGCCAGATTTCAAATCCACCGCCACCTTCCATGTTGATTGCCAGAGCAGCATAACGTTCACGGGCTTTGCCTTCAGTGTGGGGCAGCATAAGCTCTGCCACAGCTTTTTCTTCAAAAACCCTGACATTCATATTGAAATTATCAATGTACCAGTTCCAGGCTTCTTTAACGTCTGGTACACCTATACCAATTTGTTGAATTCCGCTGATGTTTTTTGCCATATTATCTGGGATTTATTTTGTTAGCTAATTTGTAAAATACAACAGGCAGGTATTTTCTGAAATATACCATTAAAATTTCCTGCTTGCCTATCAATACGTCTTTCTTGCCTTTTTCAATGGCCTTTTTCATTTTTCGGGCACAGGTTTCTGCAGGCATTCCATTGTTTTGACCGGGATCCATTTTGCCGTGCTTTTCACCGCTTTCGGTGATGGCAGAAAGTGAAATGGGCGTATTGATGCGTCCGGGGCAAATGATGCTTACCTTTAGTTTGTCTTTATGATGTTCCAGTCTCAGTGACTCAAAGAAACCGTGCAATGCAAATTTGGAAGCAGCGTAGGCAGATCGCAAATGGAATCCAAAACGGCCGGAAATGCTGGATGTTACGCCAATATGAGGATCCTCTGATTTCAACAAGGCGGGCAATAGTTTTTTTGTCAGATTGATGTGGCCGAAATAATTGATTTCCATTATTTTACGATCAGTTTCCAGACTGGTTTTCAGGGCAGAACCCCGTTGTGAAACACCGCCCACCAGAATGAGTCTGTCAATGATGTCACAGGCAGACAGAATTTTTTCTGCAGCTATGCCGACCGCTTCAGCTTTGCCTAAATCAAAACGGAAAGTGTCCACCTGGTCTGCTGTTTTTTTGCACATGCGTGCTGTATTGTTCAGTTGCTCAGCATTGAGATCACATAGAATCAGCTTTGTGCCAGCTTGGGCGTACTCAAGCGAGAGGGCATGTCCAATGCCTCCTGATGCACCTGTTATGACTACCGTTTTCGACATAATTTTTCAAATAAGCAAAACTAAAGAATTTGTTTTTCATTGGCACAGGCCTCATTGATACACAGGTATAAAAAAACCTTTCCGGTGAGGGAAAGGCTTTCTTCACCTGTATGAATGCCTTAGTTTGCTGGTTGAGGTGTGTTTTCGTCAGGAAGTTCCTGTGCAGGCTGTTCCTGTTCAGGTTGTTCCTGTGCAGGCTGTTCCTGTGCAGGCTGCGTCTGCTCGGTTTGAGTCTGATCCTGATCATCATCATTTTCAGGTCTCGGAATGGAGAAACTGGCAAATAAACTCAAAACCATCAGTGCTATGGCGAGTGTCCAGGTAGCTTTTTCAAGAAAGTCGGTGGTTTTTCTTACACCCATCACCTGGTTACCCTGCCCGAAAGCTGAAGATAAGCCTCCTCCTTTAGGATTCTGAACCAATACGATCAGAATCAGAAGAACACACACTATCATTAGTAAAATTGTCAAGAATACGTACATTGCTAGTTGTCTTTAGATTGTATTATTTGTTTAATCTTTTCAATTTGAGTTGCAAAGTAAATATTTTTTTGCGGATATTTCAAACTTAATTTCTTGTAAGCGCTCAGAGCTTTTTCATAATGCCCCTGTTTAATGTAAATTTTGGCGAGGGTTTCGCTAACAAGCTCTGTAGAGTCGTCATATGGCTTGTCTACTCTGTGCTGTTCTGCTGGATTTTCAGATGGTTTTAACCTTTGGCTGCTGATTTCATTTTCAGAGGCAATAAATTTATCCAGCAACTTTTGTTTTTTTGTCTTCGGCATTCCTTTTTCTGAAGGAATATCAGGGTCTTTGCGATTTTTCTCCCTGTTATGCTCAAGCTTATCAAGCGGGTAATTTTTGTTGTTCCGGTAATCCTGTGCATCCAGAGGTCTGGAGAAGAAGTGATCTGCCTTGAGCTCAACTGTTTCTGCCGATGCTTTTTCTCTCTGGTCGGTATCCTTATGACTTATTTTTTTTTTTAGTTCTTCGAGGCGTTGCTGAAGAATGTCCTGTAAATCATTTGGGCTTGCCTCTTGTGTGTCCTGAGTTTCTTGGGCCTTTGTTTTTTCCTTTGCCGCCGTTCCTGGCTCTTCAGATCTTGTTTCTGTTTTAGTTTCCTTTTTTATTTCCGGTTTGGGAGGTGTTTTCGCTTTGGTCTGATCTGCAGGTTTATCTGCTTTGGATGCCGGTTTTGGCGGGGAAACTATTTCTTCCGGTACATCGGGCTTTTTTGTGTCGGATTGTTTTTTTGCTACCGGGGATTCCTCCTTCATTACAAGCTGGAACAGACGACTTCGGCTGGGGGCATAACTGGCAGCAAGAACGAGCATATTTTCGAAGCGGTGGTCATCCAGGTTTTTCAGATTTTTGGCAAGCAGGAGCCAGGCTGTCTGAAAATAGGGAAACTCTTTTGTCAGCTCCTCAAGTTCTTTCAGGCTGGATTTGTCCAGTCTGCTCTGATCTTTCAGGTATGTTTTGAGTAACTGCTTTTCCATAGTTTAATTACCAGTTTACCACTGCTTTATTGAAAATGTCCTCGGTCAGTTTTTCCACAATCTCATCAACCAGTTCTCCTTCAACGCTATTCAGGCTTTTTGAGCTTTGATAATCAGAATATGCTGAAAATGTTGATTCAAAATTTAGAGACTCATCTGTCCTGTTGATAAATTCTACCTTTACTGTGACAGTCAGCCTGCTTAAAGCGGCTGTCTCATTGCCCTGAATTGCCCTTGGTGAGATTCTGTAACTTGTAATCTCCCCTTCAAATTCCATGTCGGCATTGCTGTTTGTCAGGTTCAGATCAGTTTGCTGAACAAATTTATCCTTCAGTGCCTCTGTAAATACATTGCTTAATCCCGGGTTAACAACATCCGCACGGTTGGGAAAATGGCTGACCCGGATGGTTTCTGCTTCGCCTATGCTTGCTCCGGTAAAGGAATAACCCCCTGAAATGCATGATGATGTTACAAAAATCAGCAAAAACAAATATACGGTATGTAATCTGAAAAGTTTCATCGGGAATCAATATTGTATTCTTTGATTTTCCTGTACAGAGTGCGTTCGCTGATTCCGAGTTCCTCGGCTGCAATTTTGCGTTTGCCCCGGTGTTTTTCAAGCGCTTTTTCAATCATTTGTTTTTCCATATCGGCCAGACTTAAATTTTCCTCCACAAATTCTTCTGTGTCTTCGATATTTTCTTCGTCTTCTTTGAAACCTTTCTCTGTTTCTTTCGGTGGTTCCGGTTTGTTGATATGGTACACTTCTTCTTCGCTGTATAATTTGCTCAATATTCCGCTGTTCTCTGCTTCTGTTCTGCGGATTGTGTCAGGATTATCGCGCATTAGCTCGTGAACAATCTTTTTTAAATCATTCATGTCGCTTTTCATGTCAAACAAAATCTGATAAAGAATTTCCCGCTCTGAATTAAAGTCTTTGTCTTTCCCTTTTTCAACAATAGCCGGCAGACTTGAATTTTCAACTTCGGGAATGTATGATTTTAGTGTATTGGCATTGATAAATCTTTCTTTCTCAATGATTGACATTTGTTCGGTAATGTTTCTGAGCTGTCTTACATTACCCGGCCAACGGTAATTTAACAGGAGTTCCCGTGCATTGTTGTCAAGTTTCAGAGCCGGCATGTTGTATTTTTCAGCAAAATCAACCGCAAATTTTCTGAATAATAAATAGATATCTTCTTTTCGGTTGCGAAGTGGTGGAATGCTGATGGGGACCGTATTGAGCCTGTAATACAAATCTTCGCGGAATTTGTTGTTGCGAATGGCCTCGATAATATCCACGTTGGTGGCTGCAACTACTCTGACATCCGTTTTTTTCACTTTTGATGAACCAACCCTGATGTATTCTCCCGATTCCAGCACACGCAGCAGGCGTACCTGTGTAGATAGGGGAAGCTCTGCTACTTCATCAAGAAAAATCGTGCCCTTGTTGGCTTCTTCAAAATAACCCTTGCGACTGTCAGTTGCTCCTGTAAATGAGCCTTTTTCATGGCCAAATAACTCGCTGTCTATTGTTCCTTCCGGTATGGCACCACAGTTGACAGCAACAAATTCTCCGTGTTTACGGCTACTGTACTGATGAATTATCCGGGGGATATTTTCTTTACCAACTCCGCTTTCTCCGGTTACCATCACCGACAAATCCGTGGATGCAACCTGGTAGGCTAAATCGATGGCACGATTTAGCTCCGGAGAGTTTCCGATGATACCAAAACGTTGTTTTATCGTCTGTATATTCATGGAATAATTTTTAACAAAGGTAATGAAAAATTCCTGGTCTTTCAACAATTTGGCAGGTGTTTTTGACAGAATGGCAGATGTGCCCTGTACCACAAAATCAGCAATAATATCCTGTCAGCGCTTGTTGACTTAGTCTATGATTTGTATGTTGTTTTCATTTTTAAGAAAAATGGCCGGCTTATCTCCAAATTCTTCAACCCTGCCACTTACGCAGATTTTTTCATTCATCAGCACCTTATGGGCTTCGTATGGGAAGTTTGCCTGATGGTCTTTCCAGATGGTAACAGTGAAAATTTGATTTGGAAATGTCTTGTCAAGGTTGATGAATGTGTTGCCCTTGCCGGATTTGTGGGTAGAAACCACAGTGCCGCAGACAGTGACTTTTTTCTTGCTGCCCATGAATGCACGGGCATTGATTGTATTGAAGGCTCCTTCAGGCATATCAGCTTTGCTGAGCGGTACTTTATCGTCTTTGTGTTCACCGGAAAACCAGGCTTCAGGATTGTTCTTGCTTTCAAGCTTATCCTGCTCATCTTCTGACAAGGCCGGCAGGAAATCTATTCCGGTCAGTGATTCAACACTGTCAACACTTACTGCATAGCTTCCCAGAGGTTTGTCAATTTCTGTATTTGGCATGACAAAAGCAATGCATCTGTTGTTTTGCTTGTCCCAGGCAATTTTATAATGAAACTCCGGCAGGCTGATCTTGTTGACGCTGCGTTCAACTACCGGTAAATCATCACTTAGTACAGGTCCGGTATAAACAAGAATTGGCGTTTCGTTCTCAATGACATAGGTGCGCAGAAAGTTCTCCAGCTTTGCCCATCCCGCACGGTTAAACTCCGGTCGTTGCGGCGTCATGTTTGAGTAATAGTACGTTGCTGACATGGCCTGTTTTGACCACCGGTAATCTGCGGAGGCTGCCAGATGACCCCTGTCATAGCCGTATCCGTCGTATTCATATGTGCTGTCTTCCTGCAGATATTTTTTAAAATAATCTTCCTCTACGGCAGTACCTGTGGAAATGGTGGTATCCGGACGAAAATCATTGGTGCGTGATAAATTGCCTGTTTTTACCTGGGGGATAATCATGTGGGCAACCCAGTTGGCAAGTTCGTGGTTTTCGTTGTATGAAATGACAATGCCCGGATGGCTTGTGATTTCTTCGGTTTCTGCTCCTTGTGGATAGCCTGCTGCTTTGATGTCCTCCATGATGTCCTCTATTCTCAGGTCTTCAAGGATTGAATACATTGAATCACGTCTGTTCTCCAGTTTCCGGATGTTATTTTCCAGTAAATCAATGCTGTCTTTTGTGCTTTGAGCTACACTTTGCCCAACAGACAGTAGCATAATGCATGCCCCTAAGGCCAATGTTTTATTGGTATTTCTACGCCACTTTTTCGCCAGCTTTTCTCGTTTCATGTCCTCTAATTTTAAAATGTGAAGATACAATTTCTTCGCCGGATTTGTTGTAGTTTGGTCTGGATTGTTGGATTTTTCCAGAAATGATGACTTTTTCAAATACTGAACAGTACTGTCTTGTGATTGTTGAATGAGTAAATAAAAACGTAAGAAACATGGATAAAATTTCTGATTTGTTTGATCATCTCTGGGAAGATTATATAATGAGGAATCCTGAGGTGAAGAAAGTACATGACTTATTTTTACAGGAAGATGAAGACATTGTGCATGATCATATTGCATTCAGAACCTTCGATCACCCCAAAGCCGGTATTGATGTGTTGGCTCAGTGGTTTATCGACCGTGGTTATCAGCTCAGGGGGGATTATGAGTTTGAGCAAAAACATTTGTATGCGCGGCATTATGAGCACAAGAGCCTGAAAGATGCACCAGGGATTTTTATTTCCGAATTAAAAACTGCAGAATTCAGTCAGTATGTCCAGTCTATGATGGATGAGATGATTACTAAAGTACCTGTTGATATTTTGCATGGTGAGCAGCTTCTGACAGCCGGTAATTTGTGGGATGATTTGCCGTCCTACAGCGTTTACAGCCGATTGCGCAAAGAATCAGAATACGCTGCATGGATGTATCTTTTTGGTTTTACTGTAAACCATTTTGCCATCAGTGTAAACAGACTTAAAAAGCTTGATACGCTTGAAAAAATCAATGAATTTCTTAAAAACAAGGGCTATGTAATCAATGATTCCGGTGGTGAAATCAAAGGCAATCCCGAAAAGCTTCTGGAGCAGTCAAGTATCAGAGCCAGTCTGCAAAGAATAGATTTCAGGGAAGGTACATTTGAAGTGCCGGTGACTTATTATGAATTCACAAGGCGTTATCCTGATTCTGATGGGAATTTGTTTTCCGGATTTATCGCTCAATCGGCAGATAAAATATTTGAAAGTACAGACTACTACGAAAAAAAATAGTTTTCAACCGGAGGTCATTAAAATAGCCGTTTCATTCATTACAAAAGAAACGGCTTTTATGTATACTTTTGTCTGTATTGTTTAGCCGGCAGTCATGCCGCCATCAACAGCATTGATTGTTCCGGTTACAAAACTGCTTTCGTCGCTGCCAAGGAAATACATTACATTGGCAACTTCATCATTGGTTGCGTAGCGTTTCATTGGGATGGCCTGTTCAAATCCCTGTTTGGCTCCTTCTGCCTGACCCGGTGCGAAACCTTCTTCAAGTGAACGCATCATACGGTTATCAACAGGTGAAGGATTCACTGTGTTGACACGAATTTTGTGTTCTGCGCCTTCCATGGCCGCTGATTTCATCATACCGACAATAGCATGCTTGCTGGTAACATAGGGCAAAACATTTGGTGTGCCCGCCATCCCGGCTACTGAAGATGTTATGATAATGCTGCCGCCATTCTCGTTCTTTTTCATAACGGGAAAGACATATCGCAAACCATAATAGACTCCATTGACATTGATATCAATCAATTTGTGATAAACATCCATGGGATATTCTTCCAAAGGAACTACTTTTCCTTCAATCCCTGCGTTGTTATAGAAGACATCAATGCCTCCCATTTCTTTTACAGCATAATCAACATAGGCTTTGACAGCCTTTTCGTCTGAAACATCAGCTTCAAAAATGTAAACATTGTCAGACTTTAGTTCATCTGCTGTTTTTTGTAAGTCTTCTTTTTTCAGGTCCACAAGTAAAACTTTGGCGCCCTTATCAAGTAAGATTCTGGCCAGTGCAGCTCCAATTCCGCCTGCACCGCCAGTAATAATTATTCTTTTGTTTTTCATAATCATTAGATTTTAAGATGTTTATGTACCATGTAAAACACGTGAAAGGTTATTTTGTTGAAGCTTTGCTTGAATAGTTTCCTGCTGTCTTATAATATAGTAAACTAATTTACCTGCAGCTACGGACATAGCAGGAAAGCAGGTTCACCTTTACCTCTGTCCGGGGTTTTCAGACTGAAGTTGGATGAGTTGAGAAAAGGCAGGTACGAAAGCTATGCGCGGGAAGGCCGTGCATCAGAAATCAATCTCCAGCTTAGCCATGACCGCAAACTGGTATATATTATCATTTTTCAGATGAGAGAGTCTCCATACGGCATCAATCCGCAGGATTTTAAAAATATTGCTTATTCCGGCATTCATTTCCATATAGGGAAGTTCCCTTGTGCCGTCAAGTGTTGTGAAATTGTGAATATAGTCCGGTAGCATATTGTATTCCCGGTTTTTTTTACTGATACGGCCGTAAGAGCCTTTAAATCCGATGTGTTCGCGCCACTCAAGTTTTCGTAACAAGGGAATGTGGTTGAGAAAGAATCCCTGGAATTTGTGTTCGGCATATATGGAAATGTATTCATCGGAGACAAACTCATAAAAATTCATGAGGTTGAAAGCGTAATCATAATAAGCAAAGGATTGATTTCCTTTGTGCACAAACAGGAAAGGATAGGCGGTATTGCCAAAAAGCTTGCCGGCTTCCATGGCATAATGTAAAACCCCCAATGGATAAAGCCGAAGCTTGTGTTTATAATTGACGCTTGTTTTCCAGTAATTGTCGGTATTTGTGAACAATTGTCCCGGGGCCCAGCTAAGGTTGAGATTGATGACAGGTTTTTTGGTACCCAGTGATATGCGTTCAAATTTGCCACGCATAAACTTTTCATCCGGAGCCAGGTGCAGACCAAAAGTAAATTCGGAGCTTTCCAGCTGGCTGATTTCCTGATATTGTTGCTGTGCTACGGGGTCGTCGGAATTTTTCAGCCTGAAACTCTTGTCCGGAGGGGCGAAGATCTTTTGTGTTCGAATTCCTGCGATAGCACTAATTCCTTCAATAAATTCATGTTCATAGCTGATTCCCCATTTTTCTGCAAGGAACATATGTAAATCTCCTGGCCGGCGCAAGAGGGTGCTCAGTACATTGTCAGTTCGGAGTGCATTGAGCTTGTCTCCTGATTGCAGATAATCCCGTGATGCATCAAAATAGAGGGCTTTTCGGGGGAGAACATCAAACATATAGGTAAAGCCCCCGCCGTATTTCCAGATTTCATCGCCGAATCCCCATGCGCCATAGCCTCTTAGCATTAGTTTCTTCGAGAAATTATTGCTTGTTCTCATTCCAAACCTGAGACGTGTTCCTTCTACCGGATTGGCAGAAACCCATGAATATATTGGCCCCAATTCAACGGGTCCTGCAGTATAGTAGCCGGTTACGATGGTGGTGAGGACAGTCTCCCATTGCCTGAAAGCTTTGACATTTTTAATTGTGTCTACCATCTGATAGATTTCCTGTTCCCGTTTGCTGAGTTTTTCAGGACGTTTAGCGTCCCAGAAAACCGAGTCGGTTTTGCCAATAGAATCAAGATATATCAGGTTGCTTGGATAGGATTTTTCAAAAATGCTGCTGTCAACCTCCTGATTGATTTTATGGTTTGAATAATGACTGGTTTTTCTGCCAAAAAATCCCTCCCTGCTGTCAAGCAGATTAAAATCAATAAAAATCCTGTCTTTTTTTATTAGCCAGATGCTGTCATTAATTTGTGTGAAATGTTTTTCTGCTACCAGCGAATCCACAAAGTTGATGTTGGCAGTTTCACTCAGGCTGATTTCAAATGATTTGACAGCAAAGGTTGTATCATTGATCCACACAAAACCCTCCATGGTTGGCTCATGTTGTCTTTTTGGGGAAAACTCCAGACGGTAGCACCATCTGTCATCCTGCCAGGTTGTATCGCTTAGCCGGTATTCATAATAGGCTTTTCCCATGCGTCCAAGCGGAGAAATGAAACCTCTGCCCAGAATGTTGACCACATGATCATAAATATCAACATCCTGATACATATCACCGGTATATCGTTTCAGACTTTCATTATCAATGCCTGAAATTTTGTTGGCTTCGATAAATTCAAGTTCCTTTTCAGGTTTTTTTTGATAATAAATTTTTGAAAATGTTTCAGAAATAAAAAAGGGCAAATATTTTTTTTCGCTCACAAGTGCTGTGTCAACATAATCTTCCAGGAACTCAAAAGATTTTGTCAGGCGATTGGACCCAAAGTCTCCACTGATGTTATTTAAATCAAATTCAAGTTTATTGTATATATCATAAGAATAATAATCAAGTTCTTTAGGTTTGTTAATTTTTCTCCTTTCCTTGATAAGCTGTAAAAGTATGTCTTCGGGGACTTTTCCCGGCATAACAGTAACCTCCCCGAGTTGGATTCCGGTCATTTGCATCTCAATGTCAAACTTGTTGTGTTCACCTTGTATTACAGGAAGGATTTGTTTTTTGTAACCGAGATAGCTGATTGTCAGGCTGTCAGCTTTTTGTGTTGTGCTGAAGCTGAATTTGCCTTCCATATCACTGATGGTGCCCTGATTTGTGCCTTTGAGACTGATGTTGACAAAAGGCAGGGCTTCTCCGGTATCGGCATCACGGATTTGTCCGCTAATCGTGGTTGTTTGTGCTGTCAGGTGAGCGGCAGACAGCATAACATAAATTGCAATGATTATGGAGGTCCGGATTTTCATGAAATCAGACTATGCCTTCTTTGATGAAATCATGGATATGCACCATTCCCAGATATTTTCCTTGCTTGATTACAATCAATTGGGTGATGTTGTTTTTTTCCATGAGTGCAAATGCATTTACTGCAAGGTTGTCAGGCTTTACGGTTTTCGGGTTGGCTGACATCATATCAGCGGCAGTAAGATCAAGAATCTGATGGGGTTTATGCTGAAGCATCCGGCGGATATCTCCATCGGTAATTATGCCAATCAGTTTGTCCTGTTCGTCCAGTACTGCTGTTGCACCAAGTCGTTTACTGCTTATTTCTGTAATAACTTTACCAACAGTGTCACTGGAGTAAACCATGGGCTTCTCATTTAGTACATACATATCTTTTATGCGCAGATAGAGTTTTTTACCCAGGGAGCCACCCGGATGTACCTTAGCGAAATCCTTTGCGGAAAATCCGCGCTGCTCAAGCAGGCAGACAGCCAAAGCGTCACCAAGTGCAAGTTGGGCGGTTGTACTTGAAGTGGGGGCAAGATTGTTGGGGCATGCTTCTTTACTTACTGTGGCTTTTAGTACATAATCGGCATTTTTTGCCAGGAAAGATTTTTGGTTTGAAACTATAGCAATTACCGTATTGTCAAAGGAACGAATCAAAGGCAGAAGCACTTTGATTTCTGGTGTGTTTCCGCTTTTTGACAGCACCAGAACAATATCCTCCTTCTGAATGATTCCAAGGTCTCCATGTATGGCATCAGCAGCATGCATGAAAATGCTGGGTGTGCCGGTTGAATTGAAAGTGGCAACCATTTTGTTGGCTATATTGGCACTCTTGCCAATCCCGGTGACTATAACACGGCCATGGGATTCTTTTATCAGTTGAACAACCTTTTCAAAATCTTCATCAAGATAATCAATCAGTTTGCTGATGGCTTCGGATTCTCTAATCAGCGTTTCACGGGCTGTCTGTAAAATTGCGTTTTTCATAAATTGTGTTTTGATACGATAAAAATACGATAATTCAATCAGAATGAGAGAAAAATTCCCAAAAAGAATATGATGAAATGAAAATCGCCCATTTTCCTTTATGGGACAGCATAAAATCTGATGCGGAAAAAAATATTTCCTGTTGTAGCTTGTTGAAACAAGCGCCTTAGAACCAACGAAAGCCATCATTTGTCTAATCTTAAGGATGATGATGAGAATAGGTATTAAAGCTCAGTTTTTATGCAAGTTTTTTTTAGTATATTTGATTACGTTACGAAATGGAAGATAATGATTATTAAAATACTATTTGAATGAAAATTGACGATGCTGCCATATATAATGTGTTGAAGAAATACTTTGGTTTTGACCGCTTTAAAGGGCTGCAAAAGGAGGTGATAAAATCACTGCTGGAAGGAAATGACTGTTTTGTTCTTATGCCTACAGGAGGAGGAAAATCATTGTGCTACCAGCTTCCTGCATTAATGTCTCCGGGAACAGCCATCGTGATTTCTCCCCTTATTGCTTTGATGAAAAATCAGGTTGATGCCATGCGCGGGTTCAGTACAGAGTCAGGTATAGCACATTTTCTGAATTCATCTTTGACAAAGGCAGAAATTCAGCAGGTGAAGGATGATGTGCTGAGTAAAAGGACAAAAATGCTTTATGTGGCTCCTGAGTCATTGACAAAAGAGGAAAATGTTGAGTTTCTGAAAAAGGTGGAAATTTCTTTTTACGCCATTGATGAGGCCCATTGTATTTCAGAGTGGGGACATGATTTTCGACCGGAGTACCGCCGTATCCGCCCCATTGTTAATGCTTTGGGGAATTCGCCGATTATTGCGCTTACAGCAACAGCAACACCCAAGGTGCAGCATGACATCCAGAAAAACCTGGAAATGCTTGATGCTGAAGTATTTAAATCCTCGTTTCGCAGGGAAAACCTGTACTATGAAGTCAGATCAAAAAACAATGCTTCCCGTGAAATTATCAAATTCATCAAGAACAATCATAACAAATCCGGCATTATTTATTGCCTGAGCAGGAAAAAAGTGGAAGAACTTGCCGAAACCTTACAGGTGAACGGGATTAAAGCCCTGGCATATCATGCCGGTATGGATTCGGCTACACGCTCAGGCACACAGGATAAATTCCTGATGGAAGAAATTGATGTCATTGTTGCTACCATTGCTTTTGGTATGGGGATAGATAAGCCCGATGTTCGTTTTGTCATTCATTATGATATCCCCAAAAGCCTGGAATCATATTATCAGGAAACCGGCCGCGCCGGAAGAGATGGTGGGGAAGGCAAATGTATATGCTTCTACAGCTATCACGATATCCAGAAACTTGAGAAATTCATGCAGGGCAAACCTGTGGCTGAACAGGAAATCGGAAAACAACTGCTGTTGGAAACCGTAGCCTACGCAGAATCCAGTGTATGCAGAGTAAGACAACTTCTCAATTATTTCGGTGAGGAAATGAAAGAATCATGTGGCAATTGTGACAACTGCCTGAATCCCAAGAAAGAGTTTGAGGGAAAAGATTATGTGGTGACTGCACTGAATTCCATCCTCACAGTTAAAGAACGATTCAAAGCAGAGCATCTGTCAAACGTGCTTGCAGGAAAGGCCAATGCTGCTGTTAATTCGTATAAGCATGATAAACTGGATATTTTCGGTATCGGTAAAGACCATGATCCGAAATTTTGGAATTCGGTTTTCAGACAGGCCCTGATTGCCAAAATGATCCATAAGGACATAGAAAACTATGGCCTGCTCAAAATGACACCCAAAGGCCACGAATTTCTGAAAAACCCGCACAGCTTTCCTTTGGTGGAAAATCATGATTATGATCAGCCGGATCAGGAGCCTGGTGCAGACATGCAGGGTGGTGCCAGTGCTGCAGATGCTGAATTGTTTGCCATGCTGAAAGATTTACGGAAATCCATGTCAAAACGTTTGGATCTTCCCCCTTATGTGATTTTTAGTGACCCCTCTCTGCAGGAAATGGCAATACAATACCCCATTACCATGGAGGAACTAACCAGAATTTCCGGCGTTGGAGCGGGCAAAGCAAAAAAATACGGGCAGCAGTTCCTTGATGTTATCAAAAAACATGTTGATGAAAATGAGATTGACAGACCACAGGATATGGTGGTTAAATCTGTGGTTAAAAAATCCGGAAATAAAGTATATATCATCAAAAGCATTGACAAAAAAATGCCTCTCAATGATATTGCTGATGCCCGGGGACTGTCAATACTGGACCTGCTTGAGGAAATTGATGCCATTATTAATTCCGGAACCAAAATCAATATCGATTATTACATCAATGAAGTAATGGACGAAGACAAGGTTGATGAGATTTACGATTATTTCCTGGAAGAATCAGAAACCGGAACACTGGAAGAAGCATTGGAAGAGTTTGAAGATGAGGATTATACTGAAGAAGAAATTCGACTCGTAAGAATCAAATTCATTTCTGCTGAAGCAAATTAAATCCTCTTTCGTCAAAATATTAACTGCTGTTAATCAATTACCGGACGATCTTTCCAGTATGGCTTAATAAAACAGGATAGAATTGTACTGACAATGGTCCATAAAGGATAAAGCAGACTCATCCCCATGGCTGGAAAAAAGTGATACCTGGATTTTACCAATCTTGCTGTTATCCACATGACAATCATATCATATATAAGCTTAAATCCCCATAAAAGCAAAAGCAGAAAAATTTTGTCTGCAAGAATCAGGAGTGGGACAGAAATCAGATATGTCAATTGCAGCAGGCCAAACAATCCCGCGGTAAATTTGCTGCTTCCAAACGGATAATGCTTCGTTTTTCGCATCCATCTTGCTCTTTGATGAATCAACTTTTGCCAGGAGCTGCAGGCATATGATTTTACCAGAGCAGACGGTGAGAGATTGAAAATAATTTTCTTCTTCAGGCGCTTAAACTGTTCCATCAGTAAAATATCATCTCCCGAGCTGACAGAGAGGATGTAGGGATCCTGTAATTTCAGGAGTTCGGATTTTTTTGTCAGCATGTTGGCTCCGTTGCTTAGTACCGGAATTCCAAGTCCGGCACTGCCTATGCTTATTGCAAGCAAGCTGAGTGATTCTGCTGCCTGTAAAGCGGCAGGTATGCCTTTGCCAATCAACACAAGGGGCCCGGGAACCATATCCGCATTGTTGGTAATAAGCGTACTGATCATTGAGGCCGCCCAGTTTTCTGGAAGGCGGCAATCTGCATCAAGGCTCAGAATGAATTCCCCGTTGGCATGTTCAATGCCAAGTTGCAGGGCTTGTTTTTTACCGAAGAACCCATCAGGAAGATTGATTTTCCTGAAATTAATGAATTTGTGCCTTGCAAAATCAATAAGAATTGACTCCCAGTCATCATTTGAATGGTCGTTAATCAAAAGTACCTCAAGCCGGTTGTGCGGGTACCGTTGATTTGACAAATCTTCAAGAAGGCGGGGAAGATGGCTTGCTTCATTTCTGAAAGCCACCAGCACGGTGATGTTTGGTAGCTTTCCGTAATTAGCAGGCTTCTTTCGTTTCAACAAAATCAGCATGCCGGTAAGTATCAGCAAAACAAAAGCGGCATATCCGCCGGCCAGCATCAGAACAAATATCTGCATGGCATCAGTCAGTTTTTGACCATTCCAGCAATTCGTAATTTGTAGGATTCATTCCAGCTTTTTTGTACACAGCCAGTGCTGTTTCATTGTTCTTATCAACGTACAAACGTATGCCACGGTAATCGCTGTTGTTTTTCACCACATCTTTCAGATAATCATACATTTTAACAAAAACACCTTTACCACGATGGGCAGGCTTGACATAGACAGATTGCAGCCAGATAAAGTAGCCGGCACGCCAGTCGCTCCACTCGGGCGTAACCATAAAGCAGCCAATGATTTCCTTGTCCATTTCTGCAACAAAATAGCGGGCTTTCTGAATATCGTTGAGTACGGATGTGATGCCGTTTTTTACAACCTTTTTATCAAGCGAAATGCCCTCGGTTTCCTGGGCCATGGCCATTTGGAATTCTATCAGGCTGTTGATGTCTGCACTAACTGCTGGTCTTACTCTCATAGTTCAAAATTTTTTGTGTTAGTAAAAATATGGCACCTGCAAGTGCTACCAATAATACATTGATAATCCACAGCAAAACAGAGGCCGAAATAATACCTGCAATCTGCAGTGTAAATGCCTGGAAAAAAATTCCTGTAAGGCTGCCCCTGAGGCCTGGCTCTCCAAGGGTAAATACAGGCAGCAAACTCATCAGAAAATACAAATTGGCTGCTCCCAGGAACACTTGCCAGAATGCGATATTTAATCCAAACATAATACAAATAAGATAAAATTGCAGAATAAATACAGAATATCTGAGTATGCTTAGTCCTAGTAAAAAGAGCAAATCCCTGCGGCTGGTGGTTTTCAAATGCCTGATTTTTTCTTTGTGCTTTTCTATACGGGAAAATCTGCGTAGAAATTTGTACACCAGATCAAGACGGAAATACAATATCATCAAAACAAGGGAAGTTACAACAGAAAGCATGACAGAAATGCTTAGCCGGCCGGAAATGACACCCTCGTGTGAAAACACAAGCAAATAAAGAATCAGGGCAGGAATCCCCACAAAAATGGTTGTGAAAAACTGAGAAAAGCTGCCAATCATACTTAGTACAGCACCTTCTGCCCTGTTTTCATGCCTGAGGTACACGATCCTGCCGGCAAACTCCCCTGTTCGATTGGGTGTAAACATGCCGATACTGACACCGCTAATAACAGACCGGAGGGCTTTCCAAAATCCAAAGGGCTGAAGTTTTCCGGCCAGATATTTCCATTTTACGGCTTCAATTGTCCAGTTCAGCAGCATTAGCAGGAGAATCGAAAATAAATAAATCAAATTTTCCCGGGGGATACCGGTGAGCATCTCCAGAACATCATTTTTATCCTGTGAGCGTGAGAACTGGTACCAAACCAGCGCCCAGGCTCCTGCCAGAATCAGAAGTTTAAGAAGCCGGTCTTTGGTTTTTTTGTTCCACATGCATTACAGGCGGTTGCGGTTGATCAGAGGTAGCCCGATGACCGAAATCAGCCCAACTACCACGAGCATAATGGTTTGCAGGCCGTGTACAACCAGTGCAAAGAGTTTTGCATCTGCTTCAAGCACACCGAAAATCAAGAGGGTTTGGATGGTCATGAAGTGCCAGGCACCCATGCCGTTGGGAGCTGGTGCCACCATACCAAAACTGCCTGCAGCAAAAATCGTCAGAGCAGCAAAAATGTCAATATTCTCCATGCCATCAAAAGCAGGGAAGCATAAATAAAGCATTAAAAAGTAAGCGAGAAAAATAAATAAAGAGTGACCAATATATTTCCAGGGATTACGAAGACGCAATACTGCTTTTATGCCTGAAAAAAAGTTTCTCAGGAAATTACCGGTCTTCTTAAATACCTTGTAATTATCCAGTTTTCCTTTGGCAACAGAGTACAATAGAAACAAAACAGCCAAAGAGACAAGGACAAAAATTATCCAGAAAACCGGTGAAAAAAGGAAATGCAGGTTTTCCTTAAACCCTGGATTGTTCATGATGAAGTTTGTGACTTCGCTGCCTTTGGTAATCATTACAACAATGGTGATCAGCAACAGCATGATAATATCTGTAGCTCTTTCCGTAACCATGGTGCCCAGTACTTTGGAGAACGGCAACTTATCATAGCGGGAAACAATGCCACTTCGGGTAACTTCGCCCAGACGAGGGATTGCAAGGTTGACAAAATACATGGTCATTACAGCAAAAAATGTATTGCTTAAGCGGGGCTTGTAATTCCCCATAGACTCGAGCAAAAGGTTCCAGCGCATCGCCCGGCTGACATGACTTAACAGAGCTATTGCCAAAGCGGGAACAAACCATATCCAACGGATATTTCGCATCCTGGCAAACAGGTCGCCAATGTCCTGGTCTTTGTATACCAGCCATAAAAGTACAGCACCAATGCCAAGGAAGACAAAGAACTTAAGTATATTTTGTATTCTCTTATTCACTTCAAAATTGCTTTGCGGCAAATATAGATAATATTTCAGATCTATTTTGTACATTTCGGCCATAATAACTGTCTGTTATGGTTAAACCCAAAAAACAACTGGGTCAGCACTTTCTGACCGATCCGGGAATTGCAAAAAGGATATGTGATGCCCTGGATAATCCAAAATCTCTGCCTGTTCTTGAAATCGGGCCGGGAAAAGGCATCCTGACTTCGATTCTGATAGAGCGATTCGATGATTTTTATGCCGTGGAAACAGATCAGGAAGCCTGTGATTATCTTACAGAGAAGTTCCCTGTGCTGGAAAAAAAATTGATATATAAAGATTTTTTGCAACTTAACCTTGATGACATCCCGGGAGATAAAATTTGCCTGATTAGTAATCTGCCTTACAATATTTCCAGTCCGGTAATGTTTGCTGTTCTTGACAAGCGCAACAAAATCAGTGAGGCTGTGTTTATGCTGCAAAAAGAGGTTGCACGACGAATAGCATCAGGGCATGGCAGCAAAGAATATGGAATACTTAGTGTCCTGATGCAGGCATATTATGATGTGCGGTATTTATTCAAGGTAGGGGAAGGGTCGTTTTTTCCACCGCCAAAAGTGCAATCCGGTGTTATCAGGCTGGTGCGGAACCCTCACAAAAAATCCCCTGATGATCCCGTTTTGTTTCGTCGTGTTGTGAAAGCTGCCTTTAATCAAAGAAGAAAAACTTTGCGTAATTCATTAAAGAGTATTTTATTACCTTTGTCTGAAAGTGCCGAAGGTTCTGAAGCGTGGTTGAAACTGCGACCGGAACAGTGCAGTGTCAACGATTTTATTGAGATTAGTAATGCCATAGGCAAAAAGATGCATAGCTGATGCAATTTGAAATTACTCAGGAATTCATAGATGAGCTGAAGGCTCATATTGCAAACCAGAACGAAGAAAAAGTACTGGAGCTTCTGGATTCACTGCATCCTGCGGATATTGCAGCAATTTATGATGACCTGACTGTGGAAGAGGCTAGGTTCACTTACCTTTTGCTTGATCCCAAAATTGCTTCTGATGTTCTTGTTGAGCTTGAAGAAGAACAACGTAGACGGTTCCTGAAAGTTATTCCCAGTGAGTTGATTGCACATCAGTTTATTGAAAACATGGATTCTGATGATGCAGCAGATATCATTCAGGAGATGACTGATGATAAGCGTGAGGAGGTGCTGCATTATGTCAAAGACAATGAGCAGGCCGGAGATATTGTTGATTTGCTGAATTTCGAAGGCAATACTGCCGGTGGCCTGATGGCAAAAGAATTGATTGCCATCAATGAAAACCTTTCGGTTAAGGAAGCCCTGGGAGAGCTCAGAGATCAGGCGCAGGAAATGGATGAGATATACTACCTCTATGTTGTGGATGATAACAAAAAATTGCTTGGCGTCGTTTCTCTCAAAAATCTCTTGTTTAAACCAACCACCAGTAAAGTAAAAGATTTGGTTGAACCGGATATCATGACAGTGAATACCGACACCAATTCTGAGGAAGTGGCACTTATGATGGAGAAATATGACCTGGTGGCCTTACCTGTGGTTGACAGTATCGGCAGGTTGGTCGGTCGCATTACCATTGATGATGTTGTGGATGTGATTCGTGAAGAGGCAGAGCGGGATTATCAGTTGATTTCCGGTATTACTCATGACGTAGAACCCACAGACAATACCTGGACACAGGTAAAATCCAGAATTCCCTGGCTGCTGATTGGTCTTTTCGGTGGTATTCTTGGTGCATTGGTGATTGGATATTATGAAGGAGACCTTGCCAAATTTGCCGGCATTGCTTTGTTTCTACCCCTGATTGCTGCCATGGGCGGTAATGCAGGTGTGCAAAGTTCGGCCATTATTGTACAGGGCCTGGCCGGTGGCACGCTTGATATGCGCCGGACCTCACGGAGAATTCTGAAGGAGATGTCAGTGGGGATACTCAATGGCCTTATCTGTGCTTCATTGATTTTCTCTTACAACCTGATATTTTCGGAATCTTTTGCCCTGACATTATCGGTAAGTATTGCCCTGCTGATTGTGATTATCTTTGCTACCATGTTTGGAGCAATTGTGCCACTGATGCTGGAACGTTTTAAGATAGATCCGGCACTGGCAACAGGTCCATTTATCACTACCTTTAACGATATCATGGGTCTGGGTATTTACCTGATGCTGGCCAGATTTATTTTTAATATGGTTTAGAATTTGCCGATGGCAATGACCGGATCAAGCCGTGCAGCTTGTCTGGCCGGCCAGTAGCCCGACAGTATACCTATGCCACCGCTTATCAATAAGCCGGTCACAATGTTCTTAAAGCTCAATGCCAGTGTAAACCCGCTGACTTCACTGCCGATTATTGTGCCAATCCAGATCATAATAAGACCGAATATCCCACCCATAAGGGACAAAACAATGGCTTCAAATAAAAACTGTGTCAGAATAAAACCGTTTCTTGCACCTATGGCTTTTTGTATGCCAATGATGCGGGTACGTTCTTTTACTGAAACAAACATAATGTTTGCAATGCCAAAGCCACCCACCAAAATGGCAAATCCTCCGATGATGATACCGGCAATGTCAATGGTTGAAAATATTTTATCAATTCCCTGAGAAATCATGCTTGCGCGATTTAGTGCGAAATCAGCCTCTTCCAATGGGCTAAGCCTGCGTTCCGAGCGCATGATGATCTCAAGTTCATCATTGATCTGTTCTATACTGCTACCTTCTGCGGCACTTACCATAATCATTGGGTTCAGGTTTTCGCTGTCAATATCATAGATGCGTTTTCCATAATTTGCCATGAGCAGGACAAGCTCATCATGGCTGCTGGACATCATGTTTTTGCCTTCTTGTCTAAATACCCCGATAACCCTGACTTTGTTGCCGTTGATTTTGATTTCCTTGCCAAGGGGGTCGGTATGAGGAAAAATATCACTGGAAACCCCGGAGCCGATGATGGCCAGGTTTTGTCCCCTGAAAGCCTCCGAAGCAGTAAAATATCTTCCCCGGTCAATATCAAAAGCCCTGTTGTCTTTATAGTCATGTGTGGCTATCAGCACACCGGTATTGTTTGTTGAAAGGTCTTTTCTGCTAATGGTCTGGCTCGTGCTTGCCATAAAGGTGCATGACCTGATGTGCTTTGCACGCTCTTTTATGGCCTGATATTCATCCATGTCAGGCACCGGACGTTTCAGGTATTTCCACCATGGATAATTCTGTGAAAACTCCCATGGCCATTTCTGTACATATATTACATCATCACCCAGCTCTGAAACAGAGTTCCGGATCTCACGCTCAAGGGAATCAATCACCGTAAAAACTGAAATCATGGCAAAAATACCAATGGTAATGCCGGACAATGATAGTACTGTTCGCAGCTTGTTTGATTTCAGTGATTGCCAGGCAAAACTGATGCTCTCTTTTAGCAGTCGGATGATCAACATAATAAAATAAAAGTACAGATTATTTGTTAACCGGAGAAAACATTTTTGATTTTAACCGGATTTTAACGGCAAAAAAAAAGCTATCTGACATGCAGATAGCTTTCTTTGACATAAAAGGATGTCTTATTCTTCTTCTTCTTCTTCAGCGAACATGACTTCAAACATTTTTTCGTTGAGTTTGTCATAACCTTCAACGTCGGACATGTCCAGGTCATCGTATTCACCTTCCATTTCTTTCTGAAGCTTCTCGAGTTCAGCGGTGAGTTCTGCATTACCTGCTGAGTCTTCTTTGTATTTTTCTTCGAGTTCAGCGGAGTAATCCATGAAAGCTTTAAATTCGTTGACAATATTGTCAATTTCTTTTTCATCAAGCTCACCATCTTTGGCAGCTTTTTGTTGCATTTTGATGAGGTCTTCTTGTTTGTCCATCATTTTCTTTGCGTCATCTTTTGGGCCGCCACAAGCAGTGAAAGCAAAAACAAAAGCGACGAGGCTTAATAAAACAGCAATTTTTTTCATGATATTAGTTTTAGTTATTAAATATTGATTACCTATTGTGACAAATATAAACATTTTAAAAAGAAATCTCAAAATCCCATGATTATTATTGCTGCATCATGATTGTTTCTACCAATAACATGCGACAAGTGGCATTCTGCGTCCAAATCCAAAAGCTTTTGAAGAAACCCGAAGGACAGGAGGAGCCTGAAACCGTTTATACTCATTCATATTTACCATTGACAGAACTTTTTTCACTGTATCAGCAGAAAAACCGGCGTCGATAATTTCTGAAGCTGATTTTTTCTTTTCAATATAGGCAAATAGAATTCCGTCGAGAATATCATAAGGGGGCAGGCTGTCCTCGTCTTTTTGCCCGGGTCTTAGTTCAGCCGATGGTGGTTTATTGATGCTGTTTTCAGGGATGAGTATTTTGTTTCTGTTTACAAATTTTGCCATTTCAAAAACATCGGATTTATATACATCCCCTAGTACCGACAATCCTCCGTTCATGTCACCGTACAATGTGGTGTAGCCAACTGCAGCCTCGCTTTTGTTGGATGTATTCACCAGCATGTGCCCGAATTTGTTTGATGCGGCCATCAGTATCAATCCCCGCAGCCGGGCTTGTATGTTTTCTTCGGTTACATCCTCTGTTTTAGCGGCAAACATGTCTGCAAGGCTGGATTTGATTGTTTCAAATCCTGATTTGATGGGAACTGTATGATTGGGCATGTTGAGGTTATGCGCCAGTTTTTCGGCGTCTTCAACAGAATGTGAGCTACTGTACTGTGAAGGCATGAGTATTCCGTACGTGTTTTCACCGCCAATTGCATCGGCTACTATGGCTGCGGTCAGGGCAGAATCTATGCCTCCGGAAAGGCCTAGCACTGCTGATCTGAATCCGGATTTTGAAAAATAATCCCTGACTCCAAGCACCAGGGCATCGTACATTTTTTCAATTCTGGATGTCTCAGATAAAACGGTAGTGTTTCGTTTGTTGAAATCTTCAATGTCAATGCTGTCTACCGCTTCTTCAAAATGCGGCAACTGTTTGATGATTTCTCCTTTACTGTTCAATACCCTGGATCCGCCATCATAAATCAACTCTGTGTTTCCTCCTATCTGATTGACATAAACAAGAGGAAGATTATAGTCCCGGGCATTGTTGATTAAAATGTTGCGGCGTAAGTTTTCCTGATTGTAGGAAAAGGGAGAACCTGCGATATTGATGACAAAATCAGGATTTTTTTTGCTGAGTTCTGACAGTGGGGATATACCGTATTGGCGTTCTTTTGCAAATGAATACATAGCCTCCTGCTTATCCCACAAGTCTTCACAGATGGTTACTGCAATTTTCTTTCCTTTAAATTCAAGCAGGTCAAATTCTCTGTTTGGTTCAAAATATCTGTAATCATCAAAAATGTCATAGGTTGGCAATAGGGTTTTTCGAAATTCCTGTTTTATTTCTCCGTTTTCAATGAATACAGCTGCATTGTACAGTTTTTTTCCTGTTTCGCTGTTGTTGATGCGGGGTGTACCAATTAGTACAGCAATTCCCTTTGCATGTTGGGCAATTTGTTTGAGGCTGTTTTCTGCCCTGCTGATAAAATCTTTTTGCTCCAGCAGGTCGTGTGGAATATAACCGCACACAGCCAACTCTGAGAATACAATAAGATCACTTTTTTGAGCTTTTGCTTCATTTATTGCCGAGGTTATTTTGGAAACATTCAACTCGAAATCACCGATTTTGTAATTCAGCTGGGCAAGTGATATTTTCATTGTCGGGTATTTTATTTTTGTTGTGAATAGATGATATCTGATTTTGGCATAAAAGAAAAATCCCAATTCCTGAGAATCGGGATTTGTTTGCTTGAAAATATGATCAGAATAAAATGCCGATTTTTAATTCTATGGCATTGGTTTTTCCCCGGTGTGTGCGGATAATTTTGCTGTTGTCATCAATAAAACCCTCGAAAGAATTGTTATCAGGATTGTCTTCATAATTGTCTTTGACATCATCAAAATCATCTTCAAATTCATCGAAATTTTCATATCTGTCAGAATGTTCAAAATCATCTATCGGAGAAACAGTTGTTTGTAAATCAGAATCATTGCTTCTGAATTCATCTTTGATGAAGTCTGCGATGCCGCCAGTGTATACAATTTCAGCAAAAAATCTTGTATTGCCGGTAAGTGACCATTCAAAGCCGCCTCCCATAAACCAATTAAAATTAAAGAAACTCATGTTTTTCGTGAACAAATCATCTGAACCTGCCGTGATATCAGCTTTACCTTTGAGGGTTATCATGGGGGTGACGCCGGCTTTCATGAAATATGATAAAAACCCTATCTCATTTGTTTTGCCTTTGAAACCTATGGGTAATTCCAGGTATTGCAGATTGTATACTATGTTTTGATTGTTGCCTATCAGCTCAAGTGTTGGAAGGGCCTCATCATACAGATGTACCAATGCGCCGTTTTTGTATTTCATGGTGCCACCCAGATCATTGTATTTTATAGCAGACGTGAAAAGGAAATTGTCTGAGAAAGGAAAGTCTGCTGTTGCTCCAAAAGTATAGCCAAGGCGGACGCCTTCACTGGATTGAACTTTGCTGTCTACACCAAACCATGAGAGATTGGGACCCACAAACAGGCCTCCGGAAATCTGTGAAAACCCGGTAAAACTGAAAATTGTAAAGATTAAGGCAATGAGAATCTTTTTCATATCGTTTAGTTTTTTGTGTTAGTTACATTACTTTTGCTTATTGCAAATATAATTAAAAAATAATGCTACATGAAGCGAAGGCATCGAAATATTTTATTAGTTCTGTTGGCCTGTACAGTTGGCTTATTGATTGTGCACCTTGTATTCTTTGATAAAAAAGGCAGGCTGGATGTTAATGTTTCTGACATTGAGGTAGATATGGATATCAAAAGGTTTGATCAGGACCTGTTTGATTATGATGTTTCTCTTGAAACTCATGTGGCTGAACTTGAGGATAACTATCCGCGTTTTTTCTTTTTATTTACGGAGCAGATTATCCGGATTGGCAATACCGGGGACAAAAACTTCTACGAATATTTAGAGGCTTTTCTAAAAGATTACTCTGTTGAACAGGCCAAAACTGCCGCAGATAAGGAGTTTTCTGATATCAGCGATTTGGAATCCAGCCTGAAAGAAGGATTCAGGCATTACAGGTATTATTTTCCGGAGAAGGAAGTTCCTGAAATTGTGACATTTGTTGCGGGCTTCAATCATTCTGTTGTTACGGATGAAGACTTGATTGGTATCGGCCTGGATAAATACCTTGGGGCCGATTCTGAACTGTATGCCAAGATGAAAATACCGGAATATGCTGTCCGGAATATGCGGAAGGAAATGATTCCTGTGGATTGTATGAAAGCACTTGCCCAAATGGAATATCCTAATCAGGATTCCTCTGATTACCTTGTTTTTGAAATGATTTATCAGGGTAAACTGATGTATTTTCTGGATGCTATGTTTCCGGCAATGCCCGACAGCCTGAAAATCGGTTATTCTGCCCGTGATATCAGCTATTGCCGGCACTTCGAGCAGAGCATGTGGGAACACATGGTGAGTGAAGAACTATTGTATTCCACCGATTACCTGAAACAAAGGAAATATACCGGTGAGGCTCCGTTTACCGCAGCTTTCGGCAATGATTCTCCGGGCAGAACCGGGGTGTGGATTGGATGGCAAATTGTCAGAGCTTACATGAAATCTGAAGATGTCAGTTTGCCCGAATTAATGCAGGAAACGGATTATCAGAAAATTCTTAATCGTTCCCGGTATCAGCCAAAAATCTGATGGCTTTTCATGTTTTGAGATCCTCCTCCCCGCTGTGAAAATCCTTATATTTCTGTGACAGCAGACCCAGAAAATTGCTAAAGCTCGTCATGGCCTGCTCGGTTTCTTTGGTAATTTTTTTATCCTGTAGCCGGAGAACCAGCAGAGAATACAGTGCATTAAAAGCAAGTTGAACGTCATTTGACTCCGTGTCCCTGGCTTTTTCCCTGAATGCCACCAGATTTGGCCGGGCCATTTCAAATACCTGATGATAGGTTTTCTCATCCTCTGCCTGCATCAGGTAGAGATGATGCTCATTCAAATCATTTACCTGATTGATAACAAACTGTAAATGACCTTTATCCCGGACATCCTCATCAGTCATTTGCCAGACAAGTCCCTTATACCAGTTCCTGATTTCCGTTTTTTCGGTCTCCGGAACATCATACTGCTCAACCAGTTGCTCCTCAATCAGTTTCTCGTCAAACTTTAGTGCCCTGAGCAAATCTTCTATCTGCCACATATAAAGGACATATTCCGCAATATTCTCCTGTTTTTTTTGTTTCGCTATTATCATTTGTATGGATTGAGATTATCTAATTGTCTTCTTTCTTTTTTTGTGGGTCGCCCTTTCCCCTGAGCACGTACTATTCCGGTTTCCCTGGCTTTTCGGAGCTTGTCAAACTCTGATTCGGGTGTGGTTTCTTCCAGATAGTCGGGAACAAGCTTTGCTGAAACACGTGAATCAAGAATATGTTTAATAAAAAAACTACGGATGATTGGCGGTCTTTTAATTTCAATACTGTTGCCGGCGGTAATTCTGACCGATGGCTTTACCGGCTCATCATTCAGCAATACCTGCTGCTTTTTGCATGCCTCAGTGGCTTTGCTACGTGTTTTAAACAAGCGTACCGACCATAAAAACTTATCTATTCTGACTGCCTTTTCCATAGAATGAATCGTGTTTTCTGAAATCAAAGGTACAAAGGGTTTTAGTAACTGAAAAAAATTATTACATTAGAGGGTTCTTTTTTTTAACCATCTTAAGCTATTGGACCATGAGGAGATTGTATGTTTTAATCTTTGCTGTAATGCTTGCTTTCACAGGCATTGCGCAGGAAAAAATAATCGGTGAATTTCAAAATTCCGATGAAAAAGTAAACCCGGATCAATTTGATTTTGATTTACTTTCTGAAGTTGTTTTTCAGGAAATGAATATGCTGATGGACTCCATCGATCTGGAAGGCTTTGAAACCAGTCCTTTTTTGACCAAAATCGCCGGGCATCATGCTGCTGAAATGGCCGAAGAAGGTCGTGCCAATACCAACATTGGAGAAAGTGAAGATGTGGAGTCAAGATTGAAATTCTATGGCGGCTCGGGTATTGGAGATGAGATTGTTATGCGATACAATATCAGAACCACTGACGCTTTCTACACCTACAGAGAAATTGCCAGGGGCATTGTAATGAATTGGTCGTCAAGCACCAGAACCATGCGCCTGTTGAGGAGACAGCAATATTTTCTTGCAGGAGTTGGAAGCTCTATGGGAGAAAGAGGAAAGAAAGTTTATGTGTCATTCATGCTGGGTAACTACATGACACGCAATGCCGGGGCATACCGGCTTGGCGAAATGGATCCTGAAATATCAACAGGTGGATTGTTCCCTTTTTGGAGATGGGGCATAGATGGCTACAAATACATAACCTGCCGGAATTGTACCAGATATTTTCCTGATATCATTGATCTGCAAAAAGGGCTTAGTATCAACGAAAATGGCCAAATTGTTTTTAAATTTAACGACCTTAGAAGGTTTAAACGTCTTATCCGGGGTAAAAAAGACGGGCTGGCCGTTGATATCGTCAGAAAATCCCAGTTCAACGATTGTGAAAAATCCAACATTGTGGATTACAGCCTGGTTAACCGGGGTATTATGCTCAAACCCGTGTACAGCAAAAAATTGTACAAAGAAAATCAGGCCCCCGCTGAAGGTAGACGCAAACGAGTCACAAAACTGGAAGTCGTTTTGGGTGAATTCCCCGAATCTCTCAATCCGGAAGACGTAGAACTCAATCTGATGATACTCCAGGATAAACATGTGTGTTATAACCTGCCACCCTCTTTTGCATATGATGCCGGCTATGAATACAGTCAGAAAATCAGTCTCCTGCCGGATACCATTGTGCCAAAAGATGTGCCGGCATATGAGCCTGCTGCAACAACAAATAAACTGGAATTCAGAATTCCTTTTGAGAGAAATAAGTATACCTATAAAATTGAGGACATTCAACCTGTTATCAATACATTAAATGAGCCTGATTTCATCATCAATAAAGTCCATGTGGCTGCATTTTCATCCCTTGAGGGTAGTGTTGAAGCCAATCAGACACTGCAGGAAAGAAGGGCTGAAAGCATTGTATCTGCTTTGCGTGAAAATCAGAATGCAAGCATCATCGATTCAGTGACAACCGCCCCCAACTGGGAAGACTTTAAAAGGGATGTTAAAGATACAGAGTGGGAAAAAATAGCCGGCATGTCCATGTCTGAAGCCATACAATATATACGGTCCGAACGACTCGCCAAAAAACTGGAGCCAATTCTTGAAAATCACCGCTATGCTGATGTTACTGTCTGGATAACTTATGATATATCCGGCGATAAAGAAGAAAACTATGTGGTTGACCAGTTTAACAAAGCCATTGAAGCCGGCAATCCTGCCAAAGCACTGTCCATTCAAAAATACATGTATGAACAGGTAGCCAACGGGAATTATGGCAAAAAGGCCGTAGAAAAAATGAAAATCCCTGAAGGAGAGGACTATGTCGGCCTGAATATGAACAAAATTTGTATGGAAAAGATGGTCTATGATGATATGATTGATTCTGCATATCAGGCCGAGATCAATCAACTCTGGGAGCTTGATGAAGACAATCCGTATACGTATTACAACAGACTATACACAGGAGTGCTTCTCAATGATATTACCGATCAGTATGTCAGGGATGAACTGCAGGACGAAATAGATTACCTCTATAATTATGAATTGCCCAAAAAACAGGTTGATTTACTGAATATTGAATTACAGTACAAGCTGATGGATGTTTTTAATGACTCGCTTGGAGGAGATCATCCGGTGGTGGAAAAAAGTCTTGAAACCATTAAAGATATTATTAATTTCGATGAGGTGAACTGGCAAAATTCTCTAAAACTGGCATCCGTTTATCTCAATCATGGTGATTATCAATATGCCTATGATTTACTTGACCCCTATGTGGATCACGAAAAAGTGTTTCCGGAGTTGCTCTTTACATACATTAGCCTGTGCTCAAAAGTGGAATACAAGCTGCATTCACATCGTTTTGTGATGGCACTGGCAAGGGCCAGAGATATGAACCCGGAACGATTCTGTTCAATGTTTGAAGGCGAAAATTCATTTCCTACGCAGGTGTTTGTGAATGATAAGGTGAAGGAAATATACTGCGGAGCATGTAAAAAGAATTGAAAAAAAAGAGCAATCAAAGGTAACCGCCGTGCCACAGGCGAAAATATCTGATGTTTTAAAAGATATGATGAAATATATATTGACATTTGTGTTGGGTCTGGTTTTGTTCACGGCCTCAGCCCAGACAAAATTTGAAGGAGAAATCATTCATGCCGAAAGGCAGCAGTTTTTATTGTGTGAGCATTTTGGTGACAATGTCCGGGTGGTGGATACCATATATACCGATGAGGATAACCGGTTCCTGTATCCTATGGATTCGGCCAGGCCAAAAGGACTTTATCGCCTGTACCTGAGTGATAATGACTGGCTTGAGTTTATACTGGGCTGCGAAAATGTGAAATTCAGAACCATAGCCGATGCACCCGTCGAAACACTTGAAATCCTGGAATCCGATCAAAATAAAAAACTGTACAGGTTTTATCAAATGCTGGATGAAAATCAAAGCAAAAAACTTGCCCTGCAGGATTTTGTCAGAGACTATCCGGAAACCGACCGGCTTTTTTCCCTGAGCGAAAAAGCCCTTATTGATATTTTTAAAGAGGAACAGGCCTTGATAGCTGAGCTGGAAAAAAAGATGCCGGAGGCTTTTGTAACCAGATATCTGAGGTTTCTGTATGAAAAACCCAGGGCGGCTTATCTGAATGATTCCAGGGAAATTCAAATGAAAACTGTGCCTGAAAAAAACTGGGAAGACAGCCTCTTACTCAATTCTGATGCTTACGCAAGAAAACTCATTGATTACCTGTCATTGTACAGTAAACCTGATGCCGGAAAACCGACACAAAGCCAGGCTCTGAAGCAGGCTATAGATAGTATTTTTGCCTTCATACCGGCCAAAAACCCCGTGTATGATTATGCCATGTTGTACCTGATGGAGGGGTTCGAACAGTATGAAATGGAAAATCTGATTATGTATCTTGTCAATAATTATGCAGATAACTGTGATAAAACGCAGGGAAATCTTGAAAACAGAATTTCCTTTTATTCAGAATTTCACAACGGGGCAGAGGTTCCGGATTTCATCACTACAGATACTGACGGAGAGCCGGTGCAGTTTTACGAACAGGTGCATGATAAAACCCTGTTGGTCTTCTGGGCAACATGGTGTGGGCATTGTAAACAAATGAATCAGGCATTAAAAGAGATTTATCCACAACTCAGTGAAAAAAATATTGATGTGATAAGTTTCTCTCTTGATACAAATGCATCAGAACTGAAGTCCTATCTGAAAAATGCCGGTTTGCCCTGGCCTGTATGGTCTGATTTCCAGGGATGGGACAGTGATGTGGCTGAAATATTTCACCTGTATGCTACACCAACCATGCTCCTGATTGATGAGGATAAAACCATCATAGGCAAACCCCTGAACATGAATCAACTTGTTTACATGATAAATGATATCCAATGAAAAAAATAATTTTGGCCGGTTTATTGATAATTGTAGCTTTTGGAGCCCGTACCCAGGATTTTTACTTTGTGCAAATCAGTGATACCCATTTGGGTTACAAAAACCATGATGAGCTCAGTATGAAAGTGGCAGAATCCGTGAATAACCTGCCTTTTGATTTGCGTGCTGTCATTGTCACCGGGGATATGTTTCAGGACAACATCCATGAACCGCAGGCCCGTCAAAGTTTCCGGGAATTCAGAGATGCATTTCATGATCCGGTAAAATTTCTGCCCGGAAATCACGATTTGTTGCCTGAACGATATGATGAGCATCAAACCCTTTATCAGGATTATGTTGGCGGTCTGAATCATGTGTTTTCCGTGGATTCTGTTGTTTTTCTTATGTATTATTCAATCCCGCATGCAGATACAAGCCTTTCTGATTACCAGCAGCAGAAAACATGGTTTGAATACAGCATGAAAATGTACAGCCACAGACCTGTTATTGTTTGTCATCATCAGCCATCAGTGATTGATTTTTACAACAATGCCACGCATGAAAGCTGGCCGGAATCCGAACGCATGTGGTGGTCGGATATTCTGAATCAATATGGTGTTGAGGCTGTGATATGCGGCCATTTTCATCGCAACGAATTGCACTGGCTGGACTCTGTGCCGGTGTATGTTGCTTCCTCTGTAGCAGGATTTTGGGGGAGACAGGCCTCATACAGAATTTATCACTATCAGGACGGAAAACTATCTTTTAATACAGTCTATATCAATGAGTAAGGATAAAGTAAAACAAATTGAATTTGTCAAAAGCAGTGAGAAAATTGAGCAGTGTCCTGCACCTGACCGGCATGAATACGCCTTTATCGGAAGGTCTAATGTGGGAAAATCATCATTAATCAATGCTTTGTCAAATCGCCGGAATATCGCAAAAATCTCCTCTACACCCGGAAAAACCCGGCTGATTAATCACTTTGTTGTGAACAATGCATGGTATCTGGTGGATTTGCCTGGTTATGGTTATGCCAAACGCTCCAAGTCAGAAAGAAAATTGTTTGACAAAATAATAACAGATTATCTGTCTGAGCGGCCCAACCTGGTGGCTATGTTTGTTTTGATAGATTCCCGTATCCCGCCACAAAAAGCGGATATTGAGTTTATTAACCGGCTTGGAGAGATGCAGGTGCCCTTTTATTTGGTGTTTACAAAGGCAGATAAGTTATCAGCAACCCAACAAAGCAAGTTGAAGGACAATATGTTTGATGTGTTGAAAGACAGTTGGGAAGCACTGCCTGCCCATTTTGTCACTTCTGCAAAGACGAAAGAAGGCTGCCAGCAGGTATTGAGCGAAATTCACCGTTTGAACAATGAAATACCTGTCAACAAGTTTTTATAAATATATTTCTCTCATGCGAAATGAAATTCTAATTTTGCAGTGAACAAAATAAAACAATCGTCATGTCTATAGACTCTCCCATTAAATTCTTTTCAGGTCAGGCTTCGCGCGGAATTGCTGAAGAAATTGTTTCAGCTTACGGTGCTGAACTCGGTAAGTCCACACTACTTACTTTCAGCGATGGTGAATTTTTGCCCAGCCTTGATGAAACAGTCAGAGGCCATCAGGTATTTATCATTCAGTCAACCTTTCCGCCGGTATCAAATTTATTTGAATTGCTGTTAATGGTCGACGCTGCCCGCAGAGCATCTGCTTACAAGGTGAATGTTGTTATTCCTTACTTTGGCTTTGCACGGCAGGACAGAAAAGATAAGCCCAGGGTGTCAATCGGAGCTAAGCTTGTGGCAGACCTGCTTGCAGCTTCAGGCATTGACAGGGTGCTGACCATGGACCTGCATGCTGACCAGATTCAGGGATTTTTTAATGTCCCCGTTGATCACGTTTATGCCTCTGCCTTATTTGTGGATTTTATTGAAGAAATGAAGCTTGAGGATATTGTTATTGCATCACCGGATATGGGTGGTACCAAACGTGCCAATGCCTATTCAAAATTCCTGGACTGCCCCATGGTGATTTGCCACAAAGCAAGAGAAAAAGCCAATCAGGTTTCTGAGCTGCGCATCATCGGTGAAGTGAAAGATAAAAATATCATCATTGTTGATGATATGATTGATACTGCCGGAACAGTGACTCAGGCAGCCAGCATGATGCTGGACAAAGGAGCCAAATCCGTACGGGCCATCGCTACACATGCGGTATTGTCCGGACCGGCTTATGATCGAATTGAAAATTCGGAACTCCGCGAGGTGGTGGTTACCGATTCAATACCGCTGAAACGGCAATCAGACAAAATTACTGTCTTGCCGATTGCCAATTTGTTTGCTGATGTTATCCGCAAAGTATATACACATCAGTCAATCAGTTCTGTATTTATGAAAAAGACAAAATAATTGCTCCACAAAGCTTTTATGTTCAGGGAAGTTTCCTATATTTGCAGCCCGAAATTTTGTTAACCGTGTGATGGGGATGAAATAATCCAAGTAGCACTCAAACAACGAATTATGAAAACAATTACGATCAAAACACAAGAAAGAAAAACACTGGGCAAATCTGCAACCAGAAAACTCAGAAAAGATGGTGAAGTACCCTGTGTACTCTACGGAGGGGAAGAAATTGTACATTTCCATGCGCCGGTCAATTCTTTCAGGCACTTACTCTATACACCCAATGTGTATTATGTAAACCTTGAAATTGGTGACAAAACCTATCAGGCCATCATGAAAGATTATCAGTTCCACCCGGTGACTGATGTCGTCATGCACATTGACTTTTATGAAATCAAAGAAGGTGAATTACTTGATATGTTGATTCCCGTTCATGTTGAAGGTCTCTCAGAAGGTGTGAAAAAAGGTGGTGTGAGAAAACAGGACTACCGTTACCTCAAATTGCGTGCCCTGCCAAAAGATATGCCCGAGGAAATCCTGATTGATATCACTCCCCTTGACATTGGTGATAGCGTGAAAGTTGGTGATCTCGGATTTGAAAATGCCGAAATTCTGGAGAATGATTTAGTCTCTGTTGTAGGTATCGTAGCGGTTCGTGGTATTGCAGAACTTGAAGCTGAAGCTGCTGAAGCTGCCGAAGGTGAAGAAGAGGAAGAAGAAGGAGCTGAAGGCGAAGCTGCTGAAGGTGAAGAAGGAGCTGAAAATGAAGCTGCTGAAGAGAAATCGGAATAATAAAAAATCTTATGTCGTGAAATATCTTATCGTTGGGCTCGGAAACCCCGGTCCGGATTATGAAAACACAAGACATAATATAGGTTTTATGGTATTGGATGCCCTTGCAAAGGCATCCAATGCTGTTTTTGTGGACAAACGTTACGGATTCAGAACAGAGGTAAAACACAAAGGCCGGACGCTTGTGCTTATTAAACCCACAACCTTTATGAATCTCAGCGGAAATGCTGTAAGATACTGGCTCAACAAAGAAAAACTTGATACAGACCGCCTGTTGGTTGTACTTGATGATATTGCTCTGGATTTTGGCAGACTCAGAATCAGGACCAAAGGTGGGGATGCCGGTCACAACGGACTTAGCAATATTATTGATACCCTGGGCACAAACCACTTTCCACGGATGCGGCTTGGCGTAGGCAGTGATTTTCCACGCGGAAGACAGGTTGACTACGTGCTGGGAAATATGACCGAAAAAGAAAAAGCAATCCTGAACCAAAATCTGGACACTTATATTGATGCAATAAAGGCTTTTACAGTTTTGGGGGTTGAGCGTACAATGAATATTTATAATAAAAACTAAGCCGGTTTGCTTCCTTTTTTATAACTTGGCTGGAAAAGATATACCGGTGAAACTTTTTTTTCAAAGACTTTTATGCAGAATTGTTGCTTTTTTGTCAGGAATAAAGCTGCCGCCTTTCTTCCTGAAACCTGTAGTCAGAATCTATGCAAATATTTTTTCAATTCCCCTGGAATGGTATGATTTTGACCTGAATCAATCTGCTTCCTTTAATCAGTTTTTTACCAGAAGCTTCAAACCCGGGATGCGGGAGTTCTCTGGCGTGCTCTCCGCTCCGGCAGAAGGACAAATCTATGCAGCCGGAGAGATTACTGATGGAAAAATGCTGCAGATAAAAAAGCAGGAAATTTCTGTCAACGATTTGATCAAATCTGATAATGTAAAGTACAAGGGATATATCAATCTTTATTTGAGTCCATCAGACTATCATCATGTTCATGCACCATGTGATATGGAAGTTATCAGTATCAAATATATCCCGGGATATTATTATACTGTTGCCCCTGCAACGGCACGAAAAAAACCGGTTTATCTGAGAAATGAGAGGGTCGTGATGCGTGCACAAACTGTCTGGGGCGAGATTTCTTTGGTATTGATCGCTGCCTTAAATGTTGGTAATATCTCGTTGGAACCCCTCAGAGGCAGGGCTCCTTCAGGAAAAGAAATAAAGGATTTTATCGATTTTACCGGAAAAACCAGCTTCAGACAAGGAGACCAGATTGCTGTTTTCTACCTCGGGTCTTCCGTTGTCTTGCTTAGCCCGGGAATTATGAATCACCGGAATACATTAACTCCCGTAAAACTCGGTGAAGCACTGGATTATCTTGTCCCCGATGATTAATCTCTGTGCTGTGACAGCCGGCGACGTATCTTATCATAATTTATGCGAAGTACCAATTCCGTGAAATTATTTAATGCGGTGTCTGCTTTTTCCTGATTTTCCATCTTTTTGTATTTCTCTTCAAAACCCGCTGCCATTTCTGCATATTTTTTCTCAAGCTGTCTTTTTTGAGATTTTAAATCAGAAATGCTTTCTGCGTAGTTCTCATCCACAAGCTTTGCAAAAGAAATATAATCCACAAACGCATGCCGATTGCGTAACTCATCAATTGATAAAGAGACAAAGTGTTTATCCAGTGCTTTTCCCGGCGAAGTATGATAATACAACCCGGGGAAAACATTTGTACCTGAATAAACAGGGATGAAAGGCTGGATGCAGGGCCGCCTGAATGCAAGCCAGAGTAAAACCCCCATTTTTTCAGGGATATCTTCCCGCAGCTCAGCCACAAAGCCATACTGGTTGATGTCGGAACAAATGGCGTTGATGCCACCTTCATGTGGATTGCCGCAACGGTAGCCCAGACTTTCATCAAATTCTGTGCCTTCGTAGTGATTTTCAAGTATCCGCATAAAATCTGTGGCATCAAGCTTTCTCTCTGTTTGTACTGAAAAAGGCATGGGCTTATCCAGGGGAACAGGCGCTTCTGTAACAAGCGACAGCCCCTGCCATTTTCTCATAATATTTCCGGGATGTGCCAGGCTTTCAGGCTTGCCGTAAGCTTTTCTGAAATTGAATTTGCCATCTTTTTCCGGATTATACCATTTTTTTTCAATGGCGTAGTTAATTAAATCAGGTGAACCCAGGTAGTTTTCCTTATCATCCAGATCCACTTCCCGAATGGTGTAGTAATTGGATATAAACATGACCTCGTTGTCTGGTACACGCTGTGCCACCCAGTGCTTTCCATGAACAACAGCCATCACCCATGCTTCATTTTTATCCGCGATGGAATAACTGCGGCCCGGCGAATCATAGCCATAGGTTTCAATGAGCCTGCCTGCCAGCTCAACGGCTTCGCGTGCCGTAGAAGCATTGCGTGCCATGATCCTGCGCAGATAGTATCCGATACCGCCATTCTCTGTTTCAGGCTCATCCTCCCTTGAAGGGCATGCATTTGATACAATGCATACAGCATGCTCATTGACATAGCAATCTGCAAAATCCTGGCCAGGCATTTGCATCCACAGGGCGGCATATGCCTCATTGCCCTCTCTGAGTTTTGCACCGTTTTTTAATTTGTATGGCTTGCCTTTGGGATGAGTTTCGTTTTTCAGGGCATGGATGCTGAGGATATTTTCACCATAATCATCCTCATTATGTGCCAGCATTATGCTTCCGGAATTTGTGGTATTTTTTCCGGCAATTATGGTATAGCAATCAAAGCCTTGTTGTGAGAATAGAGGCTGAGTAAAAAGCAGGAAAACAAATACAATGCCTGAGCGATGGATTCTGTTTCTTAATTTCATGATTGGTTTTATTTCAGTTTGATTATTCTAATCTAACTTCCAGTTCCAGTTCGATACCAAATTTGTAATGGATGTCTTCCCGAATTTGTTCTGCAAGCCTGAGTATATCATCGGGGCCTGCCATGCCATAGTTTACCAGTACAAGTGCCTGGTTTGGATGTACTCCTGCATCCCCTACACGGTGTGCTTTCCATCCGGCCCTGTCAATCAGCCAGCCGGCAGGAACCTTTATCGAATCGCCCACGGGATAGGATTTGACTTCCGGATAATCTGATTTTATTAACTCAAACTGGGCTTTTGAGATGATCGGGTTTTTAAAGAAACTTCCTGCATTGCCGATTTTGTCAGGATCGGGAAGCTTTGCTTCCCGTATCGCAATTACAGCTTCCCTTACCGCCAGAGGAGCAGGCTCTTTTCCGACAAGCATTTCTGTGATTCTGCCATAGGCAATATTAGGTCTGGCTTTTTTACTAAGCCTGAAGTTGACATAGGAAATGAAAACTTTACCACGCAATTCTCTTTTGAAAACAGAATCCCTGTAATCAAACCGGCATGATTCTGCCGGAAGCTTAAAATCTTCACCGGTATCCAGGTAAAATCCCTCAACACTATCTATAAAGTCCCTGACTTCAACGCCGTAGGCTCCGATGTTTTGTATGGGCGCAGCACCAACCTGACCGGGTATAAGTGAAAGATTTTCCAGGCCGTAATATCCCTGTTTTATGGTCCGGGAAACAAATTCATCCCAATCATAGCCGGAACTGACCTTTAGCAAGACTTCCTCTTCGTTTTCTTCCGTCACCTCAAAGGTTTGCTCTGTTGGATGCAATACCAGACCATGAAAATCTTCCCTGAATACAATGTTCGAGCCCCCGCCCAGTATGAGAATTTTTTCAGTGGAAAATTCAGATTGAAGTATTTTTTCTTTGAGTTCTTCTGGTTTGCTTACAGTATCAAACCACCTGGCCTGTACATCAAAATGAAAAGTGTTGAAATCTTTCAGTGGAAAATTCGTTTCCATAAATGTTTTCCTTTTTTACAAATGTAAACAAATGTAGGGAATCTTGTTTTTTTTCTAATTTAGAGTTTTAAACGGCAAGACGTGAAAAGTATTTACATCACAGTAACAAACGATTTAGCGACAGATCAACGCATGCATAAAACTGCATTGAACCTGAGCGAAAATGGCTTTCAGGTTTCCTTAATCGGCAGAAAAATGCCGAATTCGGGCATAATTAAACGACCATATTCCACCAAAAGGCTGCGATTTTTATGTAAGCAGGGCTTTTTATTTTATGCCTGTTATAATGTCCGGATGTTCTTTTTTCTGCTTTTTCGCACATGGGATGTTGTTCTGGCTTGTGATATGGATACACTGCCTGCAGGATGGGCTGCCTCAAGAATTCGTGGAAAAAAGCTGGTTTTTGATAGTCATGAACTGTTTTCAGAGGTACCTGAATTGCAAAACCGGAAATTTGTACGAAAAGTCTGGCAGAAGCTTGAGTCATGGCTGATACCCAAAGTGGATGCTGCTTATACGGTTTCTGACAGCATTGCCGGTTATTATAAAAGCAAGCACGGAGTAGAATTTTCTGTGATAAGAAATCTCCCGTTTAAGACTCAAAAAATACAGGACAAGCCACCGGTATTGCCTGAGAAGGATTTCATTATATATCAGGGCAGTTTCAATACCGGCCGTGGCATTGAAAAGCTCATAAATGCCATGAAATATTTACCGGATCTGGATTTACTGCTTGCCGGCACCGGACCGCTGGAAAAGAGCATACGGAAAAAATGCGAAGCCTTGTCTTACAAAGATAGAATTAATATACCCGGGAGATTGGATTTTGATAAACTGGCGGCCATTACAGTGAATGCCTCCATTGGTGTGAGTCTTGAGGCGGATATGGGACTTAACTACCGTTATGCATTGCCAAACAAGTTGTTTGATTATATGCGTGCCGGTGTGCCTGTTCTTGTGAGTGATTTGCCCGAAATGAGAACATTTGTTGAAGCTGCCAATATTGGCAGATGGGTGGCCCCGGATGCAGAAGCAGAGAAACTTGCTGCTGAGATCAGTTTGATGTACAGAGATAAGGAAAAACTGGACATCTACAGGCAAAATGCAAAAGAGACCTTAAAAAACTATAACTGGGAATCCGAATCACTTAAACAGCTTGAGGTCTTCAGAGCCATCTGAGAATTTTCCAAAATCAAGCTGGGAGACTTCTGTGCCCTCACCTGTCATTTTACCATTTTCAATGACCATGCTTGGTTCAGGAAAATCACGGATCAGGCTGTAATTGTGTGTTACCATCAAAACGGCCTTGCCGTTATCCCTGATTTTGCGTAGTATTTCTATGATCTGACCTCCGGATTTGGGATCAAGGTTGCCGGTAGGTTCATCTGCCAGGATGATTTCCGGCTCATTAAGCAATGCTCTGGCAATGACAACCCTTTGTTGTTCGCCTCCGGATAGGGTATGTGGCATTTTGTGTTTTTCAGATACCATATCTACTTTATCCAGAACAGCATCAATTTGCCGGTCCATCTCTCTTTGGCTCTTCCAGCCAGTGGCTTTGAGAACAAAAAGCAGGTTTTTGTAGACGGTACGGTCACTCAGCAACTGAAAATCCTGAAAAACGATGCCCAGCTTGCGTCTCAATTTCGGAATATGGCTGGTTTTTAGCCGGGTAAGATCAAAACCTGCAACTCTTGCCTCATCAGCTATTACAGGAATGTCAGCATATAAAGCCTTAAGGAGACTGGTTTTTCCACATCCAACCTTTCCGATGATGTAATAAAAGTCCCCTGTCTTAATCTCAAGATTCACATCTGTGAGAATGTTTTTATCTGACTGGTTTATCTCGGCGTGCACCAGCCTGACTATGATATTGGATGACTTGTTTTTTGCTTCCATGCAATAAAACTGTTCTTGTTTGGGTTAATAATAAAACCTATGCTGACAAAGGTAAACATAAAATAGCAAGTGACTGAATCTATATGTGTTAGAAATAAACAGTGTATTGTTAATTAAAAGCTATTTCCACCCATCGCAGGCTGATGAATTATCCTTACCTTTAAATCCAAAATAAGTACTCTGTAAAATATTAATAAAGAGAGATTTATGCAATATATAACTGGCAAGTCAATAAAAATATCTGCACTGGCTGTAATTCTCCTGTTCTCGGGTATGCTGGTTTCTGCCCAGGAGAGTGTGCAATATGACAACAGACAAGAAAAATTTGACAAGGCGATGGTCCTGTACAAACATAAAAAGTACAGCGCTGCCCAAAGAGCCTTTAACGAATTTGCACAAAGGCATAGTCAGGATGATGCCTTGCTGAAAGAAGATGCGGAATATTATGCTGCAATGTGCGCAATGAAACTGTATAACCTGGATGTGAGTCATCTCATTGAAGAATTTATTCATCAGCATCCTGAAAATCCGAAAATCAATCAGGCAAGTTTTACCCTGGCCAATCATTATTACCGTCAGAAAAAATATCGGTCTGCACTAAAATGGTACGATAAAGTTGATAAGCTCAACCTGGCCAATGAACAGCTCAGTGAATATTATTTCAAAAAAGGATTTTGTCATTATGCCAGAAAAGAATACAATCGGGCAGATAAAGCTTTCTTTGAAATTAAAGATAAGGATGATTTCTACGGACCGCTTGCTACCTATTTTTATTCACATATCAAATACCTGAATCAGCAATATCAAACTGCTCTGAATGGGTTTGAATCCCTGAGTGATCATGCCCTGTTCGCTCAAATCGTACCTTTTTATATTACACAAATTTACCTCTTGCAGGAAAAATACGAAGCCATCATTGATTATGCTCCCCCGCTATTATCAAGCATTGAAAGTGAAAGAACTGCCGAAATAGCACGAATCATTGCCGAGGCCCATTTTAAGCTGGAAAACTATACGAAGGCCCTGAAGTATTTTGGCATGTATCAGGATAATGTTGAGGAAATCAACGATGTTGAGTACTATCAAATGGCGTATGCCCATTTCAGACAGGATAATTATAATCAGGCTGCTGATTATTTTCAGGAGGTGATTGGTGTAGAAGATTCTTTGACCCAAAATGCTGCCTATCACCTTGGTATGTGTTTTATTCATCAGGAAAACAAAAATAAAGCAAAAACAGCGTTTGGCATTGCTGCACAAAATGATTTCGACAAAAACATCAGCGAAGACGCGCTCTATAATTACGCCAAACTTTGTTTTGAACTGGATTACTCGCCCTTCAATGAAGCCATCAATTCCTTAAAGCAGTTTATTGAAACATATCCCAACTCAGTGAGAATTGATGAAGCTTATGAATACATGCTCGATGCATTGCTCAGTACAAAAAACTACGAAGCAGCACTCAGTGTGATTGATGATATGCCAAATCTCACCCCCGAGATAAAAGGTGCATACCAGCGACTGGCTTACTATCGTGCCCTCGAGTCTTTTGCAGACCTCGATTTTGAAAATGTGTACAAGTATCTCGATATGTCCCTGGAGCATAAGCAATATAGCTCAAAATACAAAGCACTGGCCTATTACTGGAAAGCCGATGCACTGTACCGGGAGAAAAAGTACGATGCCAGTATTGATCTGTTCAATAAATTTCTACGGACAAGTGGAGCCATCAGCCTGAAAGAATACGGTAATGCACATTACAACATTGGCTATGCGTATTTTAAAAAGAAAAATTATAAAGAAGCCGGCATCTGGTTCAGAAAATACGAAGATCATGTAGGCGATACCTCTTCAGAAATGCTTTGTGATGCCTGGAACAGAATAGGGGATAGCTATTTTGTACAATCTTCTTTCGGTGCTGCGCGCGATTATTACGATAAAACCGTTGATAATTGCCGTTATGATGCCGATTATGCTTATTATCAAAAAGCGCTTTCTCAGGGCCGGCTGAAAAATCATCAGGACAAGATACAATCCCTGCTAAGCCTGCAGCGTGAATTTCCTGAATCCCGGTACAAAGGCAGCTCTACTTATGAAATTGGTCGTACTTACCACTCGAACATCGAGAACAGGGATTCAGCAATTTATTATTACAATCAGTACATTGATAATTATCCCAATGGTATTAAAATGAAGTCAGCCCTTAGCGGTCTGGCTAATCTGTACTATAATAAACAACAGCTTGAAAATTCTCTGGATACGTACAAAACCATTGTTGCAAAATTCCCCGGCACCAACGAAGCTGTAACTGCTTTGGAGATGATAAAAAACATTTCTGTTGAAATGAATGATCCTGATTACTATGTGGATTATATTGAGGCGGAAGGCATTGATACCGACATCACAGATTTCGAGAAAGATTCTCTTACCTATAGAACTGCTGAAAACTTATATCGTGATAATGAAATCATGCCCGCCATTGAGGCCTTTGAAAAATATCTGGACAAATATCCCAACGGACATTACATTCTCAAAGCCAATTATTACCTGGCAGTTAGCTGTGATAGCGAGGGCATGGAAGACAAAGCGCTAAAAGCATATGAAAACGTCATAAGCAGCCCCAACAATGAGTTCTCTGAAAACTCATATAGGAAGGCCGCCAGCATTTCTTTTGACAGAGAGCTTTATGATAAGGCTTTTACATATTATGAAGGTCTGGAGGAACTTACTGAACAAAAAGACCGTTTGCTGGTTGCCCGGCTGGGTATGATGAGGTCCGCCTATCTGAATGAAAATTATGAAAAAATGATACCCGCTGCTCAGAGAGTGCTTGAATCAGAAAAGCTGAATGATGCTCAGGAACGGGAAGCACAGTACAAGCTGGCAAAAGCCTATTACTACACGGAAAGATTACACCTGGCACTTAGTGCATTTAAAAAACTCAGCAATGAAGTTACCAGTTATGAAGGTGGTGAAGCCAAATACCATGTAGCACTGATTAACCTGCAGCAGGGAAATGATACCATCGCAGAAAATGTGATCACGGAATTTTCAAAACAATCCAGCCCGCACAGATACTGGCTGGCAAAAAGCTTCCTGCTACTGGCGGATATGTATGCTGATAAAGAGGCTTACTTCCAGGCAAGGCATATTCTGCAATCAGTTATCGATAATTATAACAGCGAAAGTGATGGTATTAAACTTGAAGCTCAGGACAAACTGCAGGAAGTGATTGAGCTTGAAGAAAACGAAGCTATGCAGGATAAAAGCCGGAGAGTAAAGGAGCAGATGCCTGAGGATTCAGTCCAAAATGATTCTGTTCCGCAGGACAATAACCCGATTGACGAATCCCAAACACCCGAAGACAATGAGTAAAGATATGAAAAAACACAGCCTGATAATTCTTCTTTTTTTGGCCGGCGGTGTATTGCAGGCTCAAAACGATGAAGACAGCGGTGATCTGAGTAATCAGCAGGTAACGGTGATTACCGATTATACACCCGTGATTTCTGATGCTTACAGAATGGAAACTCTGCCCGAAATTACGGATACTAGCACGGTAAAACCGGAGTTCGACTATGATATCTTTAGTCAAAAACTCAATACCAGCTATAATCCCGATCCACTCAGTGCAGCACAGCTTAAGGATGAACCAAAGGAGTCTCTTGAAAACGGATTTGCACGTCTTGCTCTGGGAAGTAAACTGATGCTGAATGCAGAACTCTATTACAACAATACCAGGGATAATGATTTAAACTGGGGTGTCAGAGGGCTTCACCATTCAGGGCACGGCAAGCTGGACAACATTGTCAGGGATAATGTCTTTGCCGGGTACAATAAAAACCTGGCAGGTGTACATGCAAAAAAAATGTTTACTGAAACCACACTCAAAGGAAGTCTGAGCTTCACAAGCAATCAGCATTTTTTCTACGGATATAATTCCGTGGGCGTTGAACTGCCGGCAGATTATATCCGGCCGGTGAATAAATCAGACTTTATTGACAATGAACATATGCAGCGTTACAACGTGATGTCAGTGCGTACAGAAGCAAAGTCCCGCTATCACAAACATGAACCATTGAATTATCGTGTGTCACTCGATTATGATTTCTGGTTTGATGCAAAGCAAAATCAGGAGCATTTGATGGATTTTGACCTCAATCTGAACAAAACCATCAAAAAAGAAATTATCGGCGCTGATGCCGGTCTCGTGTTGATACCTGCCAGCTTTGACGAAAATACACCGATGTACATCAATTTCTCACCTTATCTGGCCCACAATGCTGATAATTTCAAACTAAAGCTGGGCTTGCACTCCAAGGCCAGATTTGAAGGAGACTCAACTTCTTATCATTTTTATCCGGATGTATATATTGAACACAATATCGGTGATGTCATATTGCCTTATGCATCATTTTCAGGAAATCTGCAGGAGCAAAGCATGAACTCACTGACTAGTACAAATCCCTACATCAGGGACAGCCTGGACGTTGGAGAAGTGAATGAAAAACAACATATTGTGCTTGGGTTTAAAGGACGGATCTCCGAAGAAGTACAATTCAATATAAACGGACATTATGTCAAAACAGACAAGCAGCACTTTTTTATCAATGATTATGGGTCCTTGCTGAGAAACAGGTTTGAAGTGGCTTATTCCGATGTGGAAATGTTCAGAGCATACGGAGAGCTGAATTTTGACTTTGGAGATGAGTTTGGCCTTAGGCTGTATGGAAAATACAGACAGTACATCTGGCTCAAAGATATTGAAAAAGCATGGCATGTGCCTACGGTAGAGTCAGGTCTGTACGCAAGATTCAAAGTGTTGCCACAGCTGGAAATTCATGCTGATGCCTTCGTGCTGGCCGACAGATATGCGCCTGTGCTGGATGACACACAAAGTGTGGTAAGTGAAAAACTTGACCCGGTGATTGATGTTAACCTCGGGGCAAGGTATAGTATAAGCCGGCAATTTAGCGCATTTGCCCAACTTAACAACCTGGCAGGGCAAAATTATGAGATGTGGAATCAGTACCCGGTTTATGGTTTTCATGTGATGCTTGGAATGAATTATTCATTCTGATAACTGCCGGTTTATCAGGATGTCAGCACTTGTTTATATTGTTGATAATTTGTCTCAAAATCACCGCATTTGTCAGTTTATTAACCGGCAAAATTAACTATCTTTGCATGGCATTGAATAAATTGATTTAATATCACTGAATCTCAGAGTAATGGACGAAGAAATTAGAAAGAAAGACCAATATTCCGCAGAAAATATTCAGATCCTCGAAGGTCTGGAAGCTGTAAGAAAAAGACCTGCAATGTATATTGGCGATGTTGGTTCAAAAGGCTTACACCACCTGGTATATGAGGTAATTGACAACTCTATTGATGAGGCGCTCGCCGGACATTGCGACCTGATAGAAATTATCCTTAACGAAGACGGCTCAATTACTACCATAGACAATGGCAGGGGAATCCCTGTGGATTACCACGAAAAAGAAGGAAAATCAGCTCTCGAAGTTGTGATGACAATTCTGCATGCCGGTGGTAAGTTTGATAAAGATTCTTATAAGGTTTCCGGCGGATTGCACGGAGTCGGCGTTTCCTGTGTGAATGCCCTGGCAACATCACTTAAAGCCGAAGTTCACAGACAAGGTAAAGTCTATGTTCAGGAATATGAAATCGGAAAACCTCTGTATGAAGTAAAAGAAATCGGTGAAACTGATATCCACGGAACAAAAATCACCTTTTTGCCGGACAAGGATATTTTCATTACAACGGAGTTTAAATTTGATATCCTGGCAAACAGATTGCGTGAGCTTGCTTTCCTTAACAAAGGAATCAGACTGAATATTAAGGATTTGAGAACTACAGACGAAGAGGGAAATCATCCCGAAAAATCCTATTATTCAGAGGAAGGACTTAAAGAGTTTGTTGAATTTCTTGATAAATCACGCGAACCGTTGACCCAGGATATTGTACACATCAGGAATGAAGAAAGTGAAGTTCCGGTGGAAGTAGCTCTGCAGTACAATACTTCCTTTAATGAAAATGTGTTTTCCTACGTGAATAACATCAATACCATTGAAGGAGGAACTCATCTTACCGGTTTCAGACGGGGGCTCACACGTACACTAAAAACTTATGCCGATAATTCAGGCATGCTTTCCAAGCTCAAATTTGAAATTGCCGGAGATGACTTCCGTGAAGGCCTGACAGCGGTAATTTCTGTGAAAGTACAGGAACCACAGTTTGAAGGTCAGACCAAAACAAAGCTGGGCAATTCCGATGTGGCAGGTTTTGTAAATCAGGCAGTGAGTGAGGCCCTGAAAAATTATCTGGAAGAAAATCCAAAAGATGCCAAAACCATTGTCCAGAAAGTGATACTGGCGGCACAGGCCAGGCATGCTGCAAGAAAAGCAAGAGAACTGGTTCAAAGAAAATCTGCTTTATCAGGTGCCGGATTGCCGGGAAAACTTGCTGACTGCTCAACAAAAGATCCTTCAGAGGGAGAGCTTTTCCTTGTGGAGGGAGATTCTGCGGGTGGTACAGCCAAACAAGGCCGTGACAGACGTTTCCAGGCAATTTTGCCGCTTCGTGGTAAAATCCTCAATGTCGAAAAGGCAATGCAACACAAAGTGTTTGAGAATGAGGAAATAAAAAACATTTTTACCGCTCTTGGCATTGTCATGGGAAATGAAGATGACAGCAAAGCCATCAATCTGGATAAACTGCGCTACCACAAAATTGTCATCATGACGGATGCCGATGTGGATGGTAGCCATATCACAACCTTGATTATGACTTTCTTTTTCAGATATATCAAACCCTTGATTGAAAAAGGCAATCTCTATCTGGCCACACCACCGCTTTATCTCATCAGAAAAGGCAAAAACCAACGTTATGCCTGGAATGAGGACGAACGTGCCGAAATTTTGCTTGAGCTTACAGGAGGATCCGAAGCCGGCGTGCATATTCAACGATATAAAGGTCTTGGTGAAATGAACTCAGAACAACTCTGGGAAACTACCATGAACCCCGAAACCCGTAAACTGCAACAGGTAACCATTGACAATGCTGCTGAAGCCGATAGTGTTTTCAGCATGCTGATGGGTGATGAAGTGGCACCAAGACGGGAATTCATTGAACAAAACGCAAAATATGCCAACATTGATGCCTAAGTAAGAAAACTGTATATACCTCAAGCAAAAAACCATCCTTGCCAGCCATGGATGGTTTTTTATTTTCTGAATAAATCTTTGGCATTGCTCGCCAAAATATCATCCTTGGCTTCCCTTAGTTTCCTGATGGGATTGTATTTTTCGTCAATTTCATCGATGGCTCCGGCAATATCCTCTCGTTCCGGGAATTTGATCTTGTTTTGTGATGTGTTTTTTACGTAAGTTACATTCACCGGGAAGCCTGGCGAAATGCTTTCCACGTTGCGTGATTCCATACGGGCATCTTTTGCTGAAAAACCCGTGCTGCGCAATGGGGTTGCTTTCAGTCTGGGCAGGTTCTCAATGTATTCTTTCTCGTAATGTTTAACCTGTGAGGTTTTGTTAGTTGATTTTGCCGGTTTTTTTCTCTCTGCTACCGGTAGATCATTCGAAGCAAGCTGCAAGTCAGCTGAAGATTCAAGCCTTATTTTTTCTGCAAAACCGGTTTCTGTATTGTTTGTTTTATCTGCATCAAATTGGATGATTTCTGATGATTGTGCAAGATGTGCCGGAGAAATATTTTCCTGATTGTTGTTTAGAAGATTGAGATGCAGAATACCGAAAGCAAGCAGACCTGTAAAGGCTGCAGCTACAGATGCGTAGGCAGTACTGCGCAGCGTGATTACCGGAGTTTTCTTTTTCAGTTTATTTTTGCCATCGAAAGAAATATCCGTGTCGGCTTGTAGTTTTGTTTTTCTGTACAACTCAAATTCGTCCAAAGCCTGATCGTCTTCTGAAATTAGTTTTTCTGCTGCTTCTTTGTCTTCCGGGTCGAGTTCATCCTCAAGCAGTCCGATAAGAAGGCTGTCCCGCTTGTTAAATTCCGGCATCTTCTCATCCCGTTTCAGGGAAAGCTTGTTACCAAATGATACTGAACTGTCAGCAGTGAGCCTGTATGCATTTGTGTCAAAAATATCAGCATCCAGTTCCGGATTTTCTTTCAGAAAATGCTCCAGAGCCAAAGCATCTTTCTTGCTCAGCTTGCCTTCTGAAAAATCCAGAAGATATGCTTCGTAGTTATGTTTTGTTATTTTTGACATATTATACAATGGCTTCAATGCTGCCAATTTTTTCTTTCATACATACCCTTGCCCTGTAAATGTAAACTTTTACCTGTGATTCACTTAATTCTGTAATCTGTGCAATTTCACGGTATGAGTAACCTTCGTAATCCCTAAGCAACAGGACAGACCTTTGAATCTCATTCAAATTCGACAGGGCGTTTTCAAGTACTTCACCAAGGTCGCTGTATTGATTGTCATGATACGGGGATGAAACCTCAGGGGTTTCTTCCATTTGTTGTTCATGTTTACACTTGCGTATCATATCAATCATCCTGTTATGTGCTGTGGTGAACAAATATGAACGTACTTTTTTTGCGTCCACCTTTTTATGATTCAACCAGAGTCGCTCATATGCATCCTGAACAATGTCACGGGCGAGTTCTCCATCCCTGATGTTGCTCAGGATGAACCTGTACACATTGTCAGAGAACTCTTCTACGCTATTGTTGTACTCTTTGGTTGTCATAATTCTCAGGTGTGACGTTTAATCAGTCCGAAAAGTTACAAAAAATCATTAATATTTTAATGAATTGTTTATCAATTGCTATTTTGCAAGCTGTCCTTGTACTGCACAAATCAGGAAAAACATTGCATCTATAGTGCTTACCAATAAAAAAATCATTGATAATTATTATTGTGTTTAGTGATTTCCCGGGCTCTTCTCATTAATTTGCAAACATACAAGTGCCTGCATTCACATCAATGCATTTTCCCTGAAACAAACAGGCATTTTTTCACATCCTCAGGCCTGGATTCAGGTGATCAGTCTTTTGTACCGTTTGGATCTACATGCTTTCTATCTTCTTTTCAGTTTTTCATACCCGTCTGCCATGTTTTCTCGCATTACAGATGATAAATGAATGAATTCACTTCCGATTCATAGCTTTTTAATAAACCAACAAACAATTCCAAACTGAGCCATATCCGTCGCAATCTCTCCCTTTTCTGCCGGTTTTTGCCATGTAAAGAAAAAATATGCAATTTT
>JBKGYK010000011.1:0-53914 GCA_046546095.1 Bacteroidales bacterium | reverse complement strand
GGCCTGAGGATGTGAAAAAATGCCTGTTTGTTTCAGGGAAAATGCATTGATGTGATTAAATGTGCCCATTTCAGGATCAGATATATTGTTGCTATTGCCAAAAGCTGTGTTGTGGCAGCGGGAAAAAATTGCCGCTGATAGGTGCAGCCCCAACAGGGGGGCTGTGTTGGCATCATCCCACATTTTATGTATCTTTATGCATGGAAAAATCCAGGCTTGCAGGTAAAGGATTGTTGGCATTTGTTGATTTGCTTGAACAGCGTGACGAACTCCGGTGTGTGAAAACGTATGTTTCCCCCGATCAGGAAATTGCTGAAATTGCTGATCGTGTGATGAAGCAACCTGGTGGGGGCAAAGCTCTGCTATTCGAGAACACGGGAACAAAATTTCCTTTGCTTATCAATGCATTTGGCAGTGATAAACGCATTGATACCGTGTTTCAGCCGGGCAAACCAGATTTATTTTTCCCTGAATTGTTCGGAATTGCAGAAAAACTGCAGTCGGGTGGGAGGATATTGAAAGCAATCAAAAGCCTCTGGCCGCACCGAAACTACCTGAGAGCCTTTCCCAAACACAGCAAAAAGCGTGGTGCCTGTCAGGAAATTGTCGATACCAATCCGTCGCTGTCAGATTTACCCGTGTTAAAATCCTGGCCTTTCGATGGTGGCCCTTTTGTCACCCTGCCTATGGTGTTTACCCGGAATCCGGAAACGGGTGTGCGTAACATTGGCATGTACCGCATGCAGGTGTTTGATGATAGCACCACTGGCATGCACTGGCATCGCCATAAGGGCGGCGCTGAGCATTATCGTGCCTGGAAAGAAAAGGGCGGAAAAATGCCTGTGGCGGTAGTTTTGGGTGGTGATCCGCTTTATACTTACCTTGCAACTGCACCGCTACCCGAAAACATTGATGAGCTTCTGCTGTGTGGTGCCATCCGCAAGCAGCCTGTGAAGCTTGTAAAGTGCATCACCCAGGACATTGAAGTGCCGGCCGATGCTGACATCGTGCTTGAAGGTTATATTGATACAGAAGAGAATTTAAGAACAGAAGGTCCCTTTGGGGATCATACGGGTTTTTATTCGCTTGAGGATGATTACCCCGTGTTTCATCTGACAGCCATCACACACAGGCGAAATGCTGTATATCCGGCCACCATTGTTGGTATACCACCCATGGAGGATTTTTACCTTGGAAAGACAACGGAAAAGCTTTTCAAGCCTGCCATAAAAACGGCGATCGCGCCCGAATTGCTTGATTTTCATCTGCCGGGGGAGGGCGTGGCGCACAATCTGGTTCTTCTGAAAGTGAAAAATAAATACCCCGGCGTGGTGAGCAAAACCATGCATGCCTTGTTGGGTGCCGGGCAAATGATGTTTTCAAAAGTGCTTGTGGCTTTGCCTGAAACGGTGGATCTGAGCGATTATGATGCTGTGTTGCGGCATGTAGCTGCCGGCATTCATCCCGATAAGGCGATTTTATCCACAGGGCCTGCCGATGAGCTGGAACATGCTTCGCCTGAGCCGGTGTTTGGCGGAAAGCTAATGCTGGATATGAGTGAGCCGGCAGATCATCCGCAGATTCAGCCGGTTTTTGAAGAATCACAGTTGAGGTATGGCAAGCTGCTGATTCGCTACCTGAAAACCGGGGATGAGGAGCCTGACAGCCATATTTCGGATGATATTGCCTGTATTGTGGATGTGGACTTCCCCATTGAACGGGATGCTGTAAACCTTTTGCTCTGGTGGATACTTGCCAATACGGATCCCAAACGGGACATACATCAGCGGGGAAATGCACTTTACGTGGATGCGCGGGTCAAAGCCGGCAAAAAATATGTTAACAGGAGGTGGCCACAGGCGGTTGTGGCTTCGGATGAGGTTATAAAGACAACAGACATCAAATGGGAGGAGCTGGGTATCGGAGAATTCATTCCTTCACCATCAAAAAATATCAAAAGATTTGTTAAAAGCGATGGTGCTGCCATGAAAATTGATTAATTTTATTTCAAAGAAAAACGGATTATGCATGAAGAGAAAATAAACAAACTTATCAGAGATGGCTATGATTTCAATATGAGCCTGTATTTTGACAGGGGTCTGAAGATTTTTACTTCACATCTCGGACCTTTTGTGGGCTATGCTGCAATTTATATTGTCATTTTTCTGTTCGCAGGTATCAGTGGACTTGGGTCTGTTGCTTCTCTTGTTGTCAGCGGGCCTTTGGTTGCAGGGTTCTTTATTGTTGCCAATGCTTTGGTAAGGGGAGAAAAACCGAATTTTGAGATGTTTTTTCAAGGCTTCCATATATTTCTGCCTTTGTTTCTTGCCAGTTTGCTGGTGGGTATTTTTACCGCCGTCGGTACTTTTCTGCTTATTATCCCCGGAATATATCTGGCCGTTGCCTATACTTTCACAGTGCCCTTTATTGTATTTCTGAAATATGATTTCTGGGATGCCATGGAAGCCAGCCGGAAGCTGATTACAAAAAATTTCTGGCCTTTTTTGGCCTTTTTGGTTGTTATTCTTCTGATAAACTTTGTCGGTGTATTGATTTTGGGTGTTGGTTTACTTTTCACCCTGCCGGCTACTTATTGTATGATATACGCTGCTTTCGAGGATATTGTAGGTGGGGCGGTGAATGATAATACAGGCATGTAAATCCACCACAGGCTGGTAGCGATTCTTTAAAATAGTTTTATTTTTCTCAGCAAGTCTTCAGGCGTCTCAATATGCGGCTTATAAGAAACATCAGATTTCCTGTAATATGGCAATCGTTGTTTGTACAATTCATCAATGCGTTGTATGCATGCTTCATCGCTAAGACCTGCAAGAAGTGGCCGGTTCTCTCTTTGTTTTAGCAGCCTGGTTTTAATGACTGACAGCTTGGTGTCCACGAAAACCACGATGCCGTATTGTTGCATGAGCATGAGATTGTCTGCATTACTCACGATGCCACCTCCGCATGCCATAACAAAGGCAGGTGTGCGTCTGCTGAAATGTGATAACTGGTCGTATTCAATTTTTCTGAAAGCTTTCTCACCCGGTGAATCAAATAAATCACTGATGCTGATACCTTTTTTGCATTCAATTTCGCTGTCAAGGTCAATGAGGGGCAGATTGAGTATTTTAGCCAGTTGCTTGGCCAGGTGCGATTTGCCGGCGCCCATAAAACCTGTCAGGTATATTTTCATCAGAGTTCGAGTGTCATTTGGTTTAGTTTATCATCCTGATCATCATCGTATGCATTGCTGTTTTCTGTTTCGTCATCAGTTTTTTCCACTTCTTCTTTTTGTAGGGGTTCGGTAAAACTGATTTTCTTTATTTCATAAGTAGTGATTCGTTTACCACGTGCCTTGTGGCTTTTCACAGTGATAAATTCTTCAGCATCCACCAGCTCATCTTCCCTGTCTTCATGTTTGCCGCCGAATTTCAGTTGTACCTGCGGCCATTTATCTGTAGTGATATCAATCAATTCAGATCCTTCTGTTTCGCTGATAATACTTTGCAGGGTGCTGATGTCTTCTGCCCTGAAACGTTTCAGGTAGTAGAATCCCTGTTCACTGTCATAGTGGATAGCGGTATAGATTCTGTCAGGATCATATTTTTCTATGCGCAACAGGTTTTGTTCAAAGTGATTGCTTAAATCAAAGTTGGTAAGTCTGTATTTCCCATCTTTCAGGAAAACGATGATCTTGTCATCACCCAGAAATTCACCTATGTATTCTCCACGTTCATCAACATTCAAACGCATGACATCCCTGTCAAAATAAATATTTCTGCCACCCAGGGTAGAAACGCCTTTTTGCTTAACTACAATTTTGTGTATATCGTGTTTGGTAAGAATGTTTCCTTTACTCTGACGTCCTTTGATGGCCAGTTCCTGAAAATCGAACTCAAAAATCAGCTTTCGTATTTTTGGTTTTGGCTTGAGGTAAACCTTAATTACTTCGGCTTCACCGTTCGGATTTGCTGAGAAGTGCAGGACTTTAGAATGTGATGTTCCTTGTGTCAGGTCATATTCTTTGTCGCGGGTAATGCTGGTTACCGGAAATCTTTTGATGTGATTTGTTCCCGTTTTTCCATCACGGTACACGGCATTGTATATTGTGCGTTCATCATTTCTCTTGAACACAGCGATGTGTATGATATCTTTTCCGACAAAGGCTTTTTCAGAAACTTTTGTTACCGTGTATTTTCCATCTTTTCTGAAAACAATAATTTCATCAATATCTGAACAGTCGCAAACATAGTCTTCTTTTTTCAGCGACGTGCCAACAAAGCCTTCTTTGTAATCTGCGTAAAGTTTTTGGTTTGCAATGACAACTTTTTGTGCTTCTATGTTATCAAAACTTCTGATTTCTGTTTTACGTTCCCTTCCTTCGCCGTATTTTTTCTTTATCCCCTGATAATATTTGATGGCGTAATCTATGATGTTCTCAATGTTGTTTTTGACTTTCGCCATGTCTTTTTCAATATTGAGGATATTTTGCTCAGCTTTGTCGGCATTGTATTTAATGATCCGTTTCATACGGATTTCCAGCAGTTTCAGCAGGTCGTCTTCGGTAATTTTCCGAACCAGTTTATCTTCAATTTCTTTGCTGCGTTTTTCAATATGTCTGAGTGCAGCTTTGGTTGTTTTTGCTGATTCATAATCCTGATCCTTGTAAACGCGCTCTTCGATAAACCAGCGCTCCAGGCTGGACATGTGCCATGCTTCCTGAAGCTCCTTTAACTGAATTTCCAGCTCTTTTTTAAGCAGATTTACCGTGTTTTGTACAGACAGTTGCAGTATTTCCGTAACGCCCATAAACCTGGGTTTGTCGTCATCAATCACACAGGCATTTGGTGAGATGCTTACTTCACATTTGGTGAAAGCATACAGGGCGTCAATGGTTTTATCTGCAGAAAATCCACTCGGTGTTTTGATGACAATTTCCACTTTGTCGGAGGTGTTGTCATCTATTTTTTTTATTTTTATTTTATTTCTGTCATTGGCTGAGATGATGGATTCAATGACAGAATTCGTGGTCTCTCCATATGGTATTTCAGTTATTTTGAGTTCTTTGTTGGATACTTTCTCAATTTTTGATCTGATGCGTACCCTGCCACCTCTGCGGCCGTCGTTATATTTTGAGAAATCAGCAAATCCGCCACTCTGGAAGTCCGGCAGTACCTGCACATCCTTGCCTTTGAGTGTGTCAATGCATGCGTCTATCAGTTCATTAAAATTGTGTGGTAGTATTTTTGATGATAAGCCAACAGCTATGCCTTCCACATCCTGCACCAGCAGCAGGGGAAATTTTACCGGCAGGGTGACAGGCTGGTTGTTTCTGCCGTCATAAGATGGTTTCCAGTTGGTTGTTTTATTGTTGAAAACCACATCAAGGGCAAATTTTGTCAGCCTGGCTTCGATATAGCGTGGTGCCGCAGCTGAGTCGCCGGTGAGTGTGTTTCCCCAGTTTCCCTGGGTGTCAATCAGGAGCTCTTTTTGTCCCATCTGAACCAATGCATTGCCAATGGATGCATCTCCATGCGGATGATATTTCATGGTATGTCCGATGATGTTGGCTACTTTATTGTATCTGCCATCATCCAGCTCTTTCATGGCATGGAGTATCCGCCTCTGCACGGGTTTTAGTCCATCGTAAACATGCGGTATTGCCCGCTCCAGAATTACATAGGATGCATAGTCAAGAAACCAGTCCTGGTACATTCCCGTCAGCTTCGTGATTCTGGAAATATTCCTGTCTTCCTGGTCTTCTGACTGGCTTTCAGTATTTTTGTTGAGTTCTTCGTCCATGCTTAATCGGTAATTTCTTCGTAGCTTCTTAGGTTATCAATGATAAAGTCCTGGCGATCAGGTGTGTTTTTTCCCATGTAAAATTTCAGCAGTTCTTTTACCTCATCCTGCTTGGTTAGTTTCACCTGCTCCAGTTTTAGTCCTTCGGTGATAAAAAACTTAAATTCATCAGGGGAAATTTCACCCAGACCTTTAAAGCGGGTAACTTCAGCTTTTCCTTTCATCTGACGGTTAATTGTATCCCGTTCTTCTTCCGTGTAACAATAATGGGTTTCTTTTTTGTTTCTTACCCTGAACAGCGGGGTGAGCATGATGAACAGGTTGCCGTTTTTGATGAGGTCGGGGAAAAACTGTAGAAAAAATGTTATCAGCAACAGGCGGATATGCATACCATCCACATCGGCATCGGTAGCGATAATGACATTTCTGTACCTCAGGTTTTCTATACCTTCTTCTATATTCAGGGCTGCCTGCAGGAGGTTGAATTCTTCATTCTCATACACCACTTTTTTGGTCAGGGAATAACTGTTGAGCGGCTTGCCCCTGAGTGAGAAAACTGCCTGGGTGTTTACATTTCTTGCTTTGGTGATAGAGCCGCTGGCTGAATCACCCTCGGTGATAAAAATGGAGCTCTCCAGTCGTTTTTCGTGGCTTGTGTTTAGGTGTACCCTGCAGTCTCTCAGTTTCTTATTGTGCAGACTTACTTTTTTGGCACGTTCGCGTGCCAGTTTTTTAATACCGCTGATGGCCTTACGTTCTTTTTCATTGCTTTGGATTTTCTTTAGAAGAATATCAGCGGTTTGCGAATTTTTGTGCAGGAAATCATCCAGCTGATGCTTGATAAAATCATTGACAAAAGTACGAATGGTTGGTCCTTTGGGCCCCATATCCTTTGAGCCCAGCTTTGTTTTTGTCTGGGATTCAAAAACGGGTTCTTCTACTTTCAGGCTAAAAGCAGCCACCACGGATGTTCGCACATCAGAGGCCTCAATATTTTTTTGATAGAACTCTTTGATGGTTCGGACAATACTTTCCTTGAATGCTGTCAGGTGCGTGCCACCCTGTGGTGTGTATTGCCCGTTGACAAAGGAGTAATACTCTTCACCGTATTTTGGTGCATGGGTAATGGCAATTTCAATGTCTTCGCCGGAAAGGTGAATGATGGGATAGAGGGGCTGCTGATTCATCTTGTCCTCAAGGAGGTCAAGCAAACCATTGCGGCTGTAGTATTTGTCGCCGTTAAACTCTATGGTAAGGCCTGAATTAAGGAAAACATAGTTTCGCAATTGTTCGGCTATGTACTCTTCCTGAAATGCATATTCTCCAAAAACCTCTTCATCCGGGGTGAATTCCACAAGGGTGCCGTTGCGTTCCTTGCACTGCTGTGGTTCGCTTTCCATTGTCAGATGACCCTGTTCGAAGACTACGGCTTTGGTTTGGCCTTCCCTGAATGCTGCAATCCTGAATTCGGAGGAAAGAGCATTGACGGCTTTGATACCCACACCATTTAGCCCGACAGCTTTTTTGAAAACCTTGGAGTCATATTTTGCACCGGTATTCATCTTGGCAGATGCATCCACAAGTTTCCCCAGCGGTATTCCCCGGCCGTAATCCCTTATGCTGACTTTCTTATTTTCCAGCTTAACTTCGATTTTTCTTCCAAACCCCATGGCAAATTCATCCACAGAGTTGTCTATTACCTCTTTGATAAGTATGTATATCCCGTCATCATAGGATACACCACTACCCAGTTTGCCAATATACATCCCCGGGCGTTTACGTATATGCTCGCGCCACTCAAGGGTACGAATGCTGTCTTCAGTGTATGATGCTGTCATAGACAATTTCTCCTAAACTATACAAAAGTACAGAATAATGTTAAACTGTATTCTGTTCTGCCTAAAGGTTATCAACAGTTTGCAGTTAAAATACCAACAGTTGGCTTTGACTTAATCAAAGTATTGAATTTCAAAATCTTTCCGGGTCATTTGATCTGATTCCCTGATCAGATTTCCTTCCTCATCATAAAAATACTCAGTTTCCTTCTTAATATTGCCGGCGGGGTCTGTAATGGTTTCTTTCCTGTTGTTTTTGCCATTGTAGGTTATGCTGATGTTTCCGGACTGGGCTGACTGTTGCTGTATAACGCGCCCCTCTTCATCGTATGTGAGTTTATAGTAGTCAATGATTTTGCCCTTTCTGTTTTTTACTGTCAGGCCGGCCAGTTCTCCATCTTCTGTATAAGTGTATTCTCTTGTTGTGAAAGGCTTTTTAAAGCTTTTTTCAAATTCTTCCTGTTTGACAAGGTGATTGTTTTCATCATAATGGTAGCGTTTTGCAGTTTTTAACTTGTCACGTTCATCGTATTCTGCTTGTTCAGTCAGTTTGTTCTGATCATTGAATGTTCTGATGATGTATTCTTCTATCTCATCATTTTCATCCAGTTCATCTATTCTCATGATTTGATTTTCCTGGTCAAAATTAAATCTGCGTATGGCTTCATAACCTTCAGCGTAGGAAACATGCTCTTCCTTTAACCTGCCCGATTCATCATAAGTGAAGTGATGATCTTCAGCCAACTCATCTTCTGAGAGGTAATTCTTTTCGCGGATTTTTTTGCCCTTCTCATCATAAAAGTTCTCTGTTTTTTCAATCACACCTTCATCGGGGTCGTATTTAATACTCTGTATGATGTTTCCTGCCTTGTCATATTCTATTTGTTCAGCCAGATAGCTTTCTCCGTCAATTTCTGTAATTCTGGTTTTGATGTTTTTTATTTGTTTCATTATGAATGATTGTATTTTGTTAAAAATCTGCATAAAATTATTAAAAGAAAAGGAAAAACTGTAACATTGTTGAAAATTGATATCGGAGTATCAGTATTTATGCCTAAGCACTATTTGTTCATAGTTAATCCGCGTGCAGGAAACGGGAAAGCCGGCAAAGACTGGGTGAAAATTGAGGCTTTGTTGTTAAAGCGGGATGTACAATACAAAGCGGTATTGACAACGCGCTCCGGACATGCCCACAAAATTGTTGAAGAGGAGCTGCAGGTTGGTTATAAAACCTTTGTTGTGGTTGGCGGTGATGGCACCCTGAACGAGGTTGTGAATGGTGTTTTTCAGCAGACCATTGTACAGCCTGAGCAGATTCAGATCGGGATTATTCCTGTGGGCACTGGCAATGACTGGGCAAGGAATTACAAATTGCACGGAAGGTATAAGTCGGCCCTGGAAAGAATTTTCAGTCACCAGGAACATTATCAGGATGTGGGACGGGTGCGTCATGTGCAGAATGGCAAAGAAAACATCAGCTATTTTGTAAATGTTTCGGGTTTTGCCTTTGATTCACAGGTTGTGAATTCTACCAATAAAAAGCAGGAACGGGGTAATCGTGCTGCTGTAGCTTATTTGTTTAATCTTGTCAGGATACTTTTTTCCTGGAAGGCGCAGAAATTGCATGTCATCGCAAATGATACCCATATTCACCGCAGTATTTTCAGTATGAGCATTGGTATCGGCCGGTACAGCGGAGGCGGAATGCTTCAGACGCCTGATGCAGACCTCAATGACGGTCTGTTTGATGTTACCATCTATGGAGACATGAGTTCGTGGAAAATAATGAGGAACATTTATCGCCTGTACAATGGCAGCATTAAAAAAGTTGATACCGTAACAAGCTTTCGCTGTGACAGATTGATGGTATACAACGGCAAAGGCATGCTCGCACAGCTGGACGGAGAACTTGTGACCGGGGATAAATTTGAAATTGAAGTATTGCCTTCAGCACTGAGGGTACTGGTGTAAAGTATCTGATTATTCTTCTGCTTGTTGTTCCTGTTCCTCCTGCAACTTTTCCCACTTTTCCATGAGACGGCTTTGTTTTTCCTGTAACTGATTGTACTCTTCAAAGTGTTTGTTGTCAACCTGTTCGGGGTCGGCCATCAAAGCTTCGAGCTCCTCCATGCGGTTTTCCGTCAGGGATACATTGTTTTCCGTCTGTTCAATCTCTTTTTGAAGCTTTCTGAGTATTTTATCTTTTGCTTTCTTCTCCAGATATCGTGCCTTGTTGGTGCTAATCTGCTGATTGTTTTTTTTCTGCTTTTTCTTTTTTGATGTCTCGTTGATTTCCCGCATGGATTCTATTTTGCGGCGTTCCAGAAACGCTTTGATACCGCCAAGATGCTGCCGTATGTTCTTGTTTCTGAATTCATAGACATTCTCAACCAGTCCATCCAGAAAGTATCTGTCATGAGAAACCACGATCAGGGTACCGTCATATGCCATCAGAGCATGCTTCAGCACATCCTTGGAAGGGATGTCCAGGTGGTTGGTGGGCTCATCCAGAATCAGCAGGTTGTGTGGTTCCAGCAACAAACGTGCAAGTGCAAGTCTGGATCGTTCGCCCCCGGAGAGAACAGCAACTTTTTTGTCTGTATCGTCCCCTGAGAACATAAAACTGCCAAGTATGCTCCGTATTTGTTTCCTTACTTCTCCCCGGGCTTCATCATCCAGGGTCTGGAAAACGGTTTTTTCTTCATTGAGCAGCTCATCCTGATTTTGGGCGTAGTATCCTATATGCAGGTTGTGGCCGTATGTAATATCTCCCGAGCTGGGTTCCAGGTATTCGAGAATGATTTTTGACAAGGTGGTTTTGCCTTCTCCGTTTTTTCCGACAAAAGCAATTTTTTCTCCCCGCTCTACCGTCAGATTGATATCTTTTAAAACTTCATGGCTGCCAAAGGATTTGCTCAGTTTTTTGCATTCAACAACAATGCTGCCGGCTCTGGGTGCCGGGGGGAAACGGAAATGGATGCTGGAGCTATCGGTTTCATCAATATCGATCATCTCGGTTTTTTCCAGTTGTTTGATGCGGGACTGAACCTGCCGGGCTTTGGTTGCTTTATACCGGAAACGTTCAATGAATTGTTCTGCCTCTTCTATTTGTTTTTCCTGATTTTTACGCGATGCTTCCTGTAAGGCAATTCTTTCTTTCCGCATTTCCAGATATGTGGAGTAAGAGGCCGGATAGTCATATAATTTGCCTTTATCAAGTTCGAGTGTCCGGCGGGTCACATTATCCAGAAACAACCTGTCATGAGAGATTAGAACGACAGCACCCGGGTAATCGATCAGAAAGGTTTCCAGCCATTGTATGCTTTCAATGTCCAGATGGTTTGTGGGTTCATCCAGCATGAGCACGTCGGGGCTGCTTAATAAGAGTTTCGACAGCTCAATGCGCATGCGCCATCCGCCACTGAATTCAGCGGTTTCACGGTTCATGTCTGCAGGTTCAAATCCCAGTCCCTTCAGGGTTTTTTCAATCAGAGCATTGATGGTATCTGTTTTCAGAAAGCCGGCACGCTCCGTGGCATCAGCAAGGCGTGAACTCAGTGTCTGATAGCTTTCCGAATGGTAATCGGTGCGTTCGGCCAGTTCCTGTCCCATGCTTTCAATTTCTTTTTCCAGGGCAATGGCTTCAGGAAAGGCTTTTCTCACTTCATCCAGCACTGTCTGACCTGTATCTGAAAACCGGATGTGTTGAGGGAGATAAGCCACAGTGCAGTCAGTGGGGCTGCTGATTTCTCCTTCATCGGCTTGCATTGAATGCAACATCAGCTTGAGCAAAGTCGTTTTGCCGGAACCGTTTTTGCCTGTCAGACCGATTCTGTCTTTTGGCCTGACTATGAAGGTAACGCCGGAAAACAAGGTTTCGCCACCAAAGCGAATGCCCAGATTGTTAACTGATAACATAATATTTTATCTCTTTCTTTGCTGCTTTTGTGCCTCTTCAAGTCTCTTTTGCCATTTTGACTTTTTCACGGGTTTCTTTTTGTTTGCCTCGAGTTTTGCCCTTACTGCATCATCATTGACAATGTATTTACGGATAACCCATGTCTGTATGATGGTAATCAGGTTGGCCAGGAAATAATAGTAACTCAGGCCGGCAGCGTAGCTGTTAAAAACTACCAGCAGCATGAGTGGCATGAACCACATCATCATTTTCATCATACTCTGGTTTTGTCCTCCGGCTTGTCCTGCGCTGTTAAGCTTTGTGGAAATAACCATTGATGCTGCCATAAGCAGGGTGAACAGTGAAATGTGGTCTCCGTACATCGGGATGGTAAATGGCAAATCCAGAATGGAGTCGTAAGAAGACAAGTCGTTGGCCCAAAGAAATGATTTTTGCCGCAGCTCAATGGAAGCCGGGAAAAACCTGAACATGGCAATCAGAATTGGCATTTGCAGCAGCATCGGGAGGCAACCACCCATAGGGTTTGCTCCTGCTTTTTTATACAGCTTCATGGTGGCCTGCTGTTTTTCCATTTCTTTGCCTTTGGGATACTTCTTACTCAGTTCATCAATCTGAGGTTTTAATACCCGCATTTTTGCCATGGACATGTATGATTTGTATGTCAGCGGGAAAAGAATGAGCTTGATGATGAGGGTGAGTATGAGGATAATGATCCCGTAATTGCTTATCCAGTTGCCCAGCCAGTTGAATACAGGGATAATCAGATATTTGTTAAACCATCCAAATATGCCCCAACCCAGAGGAATCAGTTCTTCCATTTCCTGGTCATAGGATTTTAGGAGCTGATATTTATTGGGACCAAAATAAAACCGCATGTTGTAGGTTTTTTCTGCCTCATGCATATATGGCACGGTCATTTCAGTGGTGAATTTTTCGATATATGGCCCTGATTCCAGTGCTTTTGCATGGAAATAAGGATCTTCAAAACCTTCATCGTTGATGAGAATGCTTGAAAAGAATTGTTGCTTGTATGCTACCCAGTTAATCACACCAGGGGTTTCTTCTTCATCCTCATCTTTTCTTTCGTTGATTTTTTCAACATCACCGTTATCAAAGCGGTAGTGGATGGTGGAGTTCTGGGTTTCCCAATTTCTGCCATGCTCCAGACCAGGCAAATATGCTTTCCAGTGCAGTTTGAAATAGTGTACATTTTGTGCCAGCAGATTATTCATGTTGTGGAGCTTCATGTCGTAATCTACCATCCAGGCATCATTTTCCAGGGTGTAAGTAAATTCAATATAGCGATGTTCGTCTGCCTTAAGCCGAAAAACTGCCTCTGCCGGATTGTTTTTGCCGGCTTTTATCAGGCTGTCCGTGCCCATATAGGTGAAGTACAGGTCGTTTGTGTTCAGTGGCCTGTTTTCTATCAGCATTTCAAAACCAAATTGTGAGGCAGTATCTCCCTCAAAAAGGATAAGATCTTCCTGATCATGGGTTTTATAATCTTTCAGCTCAACGGAATGAACCTTACCACCTTTGGTATTGAACTTTACAATCATTTGCTCGTTTTCCATGGTGATCAGGCGGGATTCACCTGTGGCTGCCCCGGACATAGCACCATATCGTTTGCGAAGTTCAAGGTTTTTGGCAGAGTCGTTCTCTGTGCTTTCAGGTATTCCATTTGCATTGTCTGCAAAATTGTCATTTGCTGCCAGACTATCTGCTCTTTTCTCAGCTTCCAGCAGTTCAATCTGTTTCAGTGAATCTTTTTGTTTTTCGACCTGAACAATGGAGTCTCTTTGACGTTGCAAAGCTTCCCTTTCTTCTTCACTTGGGCGGGTAAAAATGCTGTATCCAATCAGCAGGACAGCTATTACAATTAATCCAATTATACTTTGTTTGTCCATAATACTTCAATTATTTTTCGAGACAGGCTTTAATGAAATTTACAAATAACGGGTGTGGGTTGATAACAGTACTCTGGTATTCAGGATGAAATTGAACTCCCAAAAACCATTTGTGATCAGGAAGCTCCATGATTTCTACAAGATCGGTATCCGGATTGATCCCTGTTGGTACCATGCCGTGGTTTTTGAAATCCTCAATGAATTTGTTGTTAAACTCGTAACGATGGCGGTGTCTTTCACTGATATTGATGCGTTTGTAGGCTGTGTATGCTTTGCTGTTTTTTTCAAGAACGCATGGATATGCCCCCAGTCTCATGGTGCCGCCTTTGTCGGTCACCTGTTTCTGACTTTCCATCAGATCAATGACAGGGTATTTTGTTTTGTGGTCCATTTCCGCTGAGTTGGCCTTATCCATCCCGATGACATTCCTTGCAAATTCTATTACAGCACATTGCATGCCCAGGCAAATGCCCAGGAAGGGGATGTTATTGGTCCGTGCATATTCTACTGCATTAATTTTGCCCTCTATGCCTCTGGTTCCAAAGCCCGGCGCTACTACCACCCCGTCGAATTCTGAAAGGGTATCTGCAGCATTCTCTTTTGTGATTTCTTCTGAATGAACATGGCATACTTTAACCTCCGTTTCATTCACAACACCTGCGTGGATGAATGATTCATCAATGGATTTGTACGCATCGGGTAGTTCTATGTATTTGCCTACCAGAGCAATATTGATTTCGGATTTCGGATTTTGTAATTTTGTGAGAAATTTCTTCCAGGGTTTCAGTCCGGGATTTACTCCTGCTTCCATATTAAGCTTTTTTAGTACGGTGACATCCAGATTTTCTTTCTGCATCATCAAAGGCACCTCATATATTGAGGAAACATCCTGAGATTCCACTACAGCTTCCAGACTGACGTTGCAAAACTGTGCTACTTTTTCTTTGATGTCGTTGTGAACCGGGGTCTCTGTCCTCATGACAATGATATCCGGTTGTACTCCTTCTTCCAGCAAGCGTTTTACAGAATGCTGTGTAGGTTTGGTTTTATGTTCACTACTGGCTTTTAAAAAGGGAACCAGGGTCAGGTGAATGGTAACACAATGCTCTTTTAACTCCCATTTCAATTGTCTGACAGATTCAATATAGGGAAGTGATTCAATATCGCCAACAGTACCTCCGATTTCAGTAATAACAAAGTCATATTTGTGCTTCTTCCCCAACAGCATTATCCGGCGCTTGATTTCATCTGTGATGTGGGGAATAATCTGCACGGTTTTTCCCAGATAATCTCCGCGCCTTTCTTTTTCAATTACTGTCTGATAGACCCTGCCAGTGGTTACATTGTTTGCCTGACTCGTGTTGTGATTTAAAAAACGTTCGTAATGCCCGAGGTCGAGATCTGTTTCTGCTCCGTCTTCAGTGACATAGCATTCACCATGTTCATATGGATTGAGTGTGCCCGGATCTACGTTGATGTAAGGGTCCAGCTTTTGGATGGTCACAGAATAGCCTCTTGCCTGTAATAATTTGGCAAGAGAAGCGGAAATAATGCCTTTTCCTAAGGAGGATGCAACACCTCCGGTTACAAAAATGTAATTCGTTGAAGCCACGATATAAATTTATTAAAATGTTAAACTTAAGCCAAGACTCGGCATGATAGGTAACTGGTTCACACGATCATTATTGATCCGGTCGAAATAGAAAACATTTTCCCGGTTGTAAACATTGGTAACACCTGCTGTAATTTGCAGTTCAGAGTATTTGCTGAATGTGAATGTCTTTTTGATATTGACATCAAACCGGTGATAAAACGGTAACCTGCCCTCGTTCAGATCATCATATATAATGCCCAGATTGCCGTTCATTTGCCAGTAATTTGAGTTGATGCCTTCATACAGAGGCAATTGCTCATAAAATCCCTGTGTTTTGGTAAATGGAAATCCGCTGCCGAGATTCCAGCGAGCGCTGATTTCCCACGAGCGATCTTCTCCAAGTCTGTATGTGCTGAGCAGGTTTATGTTGTGACGACGGTCAAAGTGAGGGGCATAGGTTTCAATGCCATCATAGCGCTTTACCCAGCCGAGCCCGTATACTGCCCAGATGTAAAGCCTTTTGTGATCATACTTGAAGACAATATCAGCCCCATATGCATAGCCTTTTTCAATGATAAAATCTTTTTTATATGCATCTTCAATTTCGCGGTTTTCGTAAGTATCGTCGTATATTTTATTTCGATTGATGTTGGTCAACTGAGAAAAATTCTTGAAATATCCCTCAAGGTTGACATCAAAATATCTTGTAAAATCATATTCAACACCTGTAATGGCATGTTGGGACTTTTGCAGCTTATGACTCACGCGTTCCCCGTCAAATTCGTCAGGCACATCGTCTGAGCCTGAGAGGAAGCCGTAAAACAAATTGACCACATCCCTGTCGGAATTGGCTGCAATCAGATTTTGGGAATAAAAGCCACCGGCAAATTTAATCCTGAGTCTTTCATTGATATTGTATTTTGCTCCCAGCCTGGGTTCCAGAGATGCATCGTTCAATGATGCATAGTAATGTATGCGAAATGATGGATCCAGTATCAATGCTCCAAGGTTGAGTTTGTAATTCATATAAGCAGCCACTTCAGTAGTATTTTCTTCTTGTCTGATGGTTCTGCCTATGCTGTTTTCATAGCGAAAATCCGTATTGAATCCAAGAGTTTCCAAACCCCAGATAAACTCATTTTTTCCAAGGAAATAGACAAAATCCAGCCCGCCATTGTATCCACTGACACTGCTGCTTCTGGGTCTGTTGTTTGCATCGGATAATTCAATGCCGTAATTGGAATATGATAAGTCTGCTTTTATCATGATGGCTGAACCTGCCGGGACAATCACAAAATTACTGCCAAGGCCGCTGCTGTTCCAGTTCATGTCGGATAAAGCTCCGTAATTCACCTGATCGGTGAAATGAAAACCAAACAGATTTAGTTTGCTGCCACTGGGAGAATTAAAGGCCAGTTTTCCGTATAAATCCGTGTATGAAAAAGGCAGGCTGTCGTCAATGTAGGTATAGAGATGTTTTGAGGTTTCGTTCAGATAGGATGTTTTGGCCGAAGCAATATAGGTAGCATTTGATTCCCCGGGTTCAAATTTCTTGAAAGGCCCCTCAATCATTAGCTTGCTGCCAAACGGACTGGCACTGATTTTTCCTGCAAAACGTTTTTTGTTTCCGTTACGCATCCTGATATCCATTACGGATGAAATCCTGCCTCCGTACTCCGCAGAGAATCCGCCTGTAAAAACATCTGTATTTTCGATAATATCTGAATCAAAAACAGAAAATAAGCCAATCGAGTGAAAGGGATTATAAATTACCATCCCGTCAAGCAGAACAAGGTTTTGAATGGGAGAGCCACCACGAATATACAGCTGTCCGCCCTGGTCTCCGGTGAAAATAACACCGGGAACAACCTGAAGGTATTGAGCCAGATCCGGCTCGGCACCTATGCTTGGTATACGTTTGATTTGTGTCGGCTGAACCTTGGTGATGGATGTTCTTACCTGGGTTGCTTTTTCGCGCTGCTCGGCAGAGACTACGGTCTCCTCAAGTATCACCGATGAGGGCGTCAGGTAGTAATTGTCAGAAATCAGCCCCCCTTCCTTCATGACAATTTCAGTACGCAGGGTATCATATCCCACATAGGAAATAATGAGATGATGCCGTCCTGGAGGAACCTTATTGATGTTAAAGTATCCATTTACATCAGTCGCCGCACCAAAGCTGGTGTTTTCGATAAAAACATTGGCAAAACTGCAGGCTTCTCCGGTTTCTTTGTCATATACAAAACCTTTGATGTTTCCATTTTGTGCTACACTAAATCCGGTAAATAAAATACCGGCAAAGAGAGTTAATAGTTTGCTAAATAGCGATTTATTGTTCATTGTTTTCAATATTTCTGATGGCCAGATCCAGTATTTTACGCTTTTCAAGCATGTTTTTATTGCTGTTTTTGGCCTTTTTAATTTTATCCCTGACGTCTTTCAGCACTGTTTCGCTGCTGCTGCCGGAGAAAAAACTCATATTATTCTCAAGTAGAACGATATCTTCCTTGGTTTTATTGATTTTTTGGTTGATTTGTTGGCGTTCACTCTTGAGCTTGTTGATGTCATTATCTTTGGCAAGCATGTCAACTTTTGACTGAAACTGAAGCTGATTCATGTTTTTTGCTGACATGTCAAGTTTGCTGAAAACCTCATCAACGGCATTTCTGAATTCTTTTTGTAATTTCTCTTTCTCTTTGATGGGAACAAAACCTATGTCAGCCCAGCGTTTTTGAAAATCCTGAATTGCCCTGAGATTGTCTTCCTTACTGTCTGAAGGCTTAAAAGCCTTGATTTCTTCAATGAGCCTGCGTTTTTCTTCAGCATTCTCCTTTTCTGCTTCTTTTTTGTTCTTGAAATGAGCATCACGTGCCTTGAAAAACTGGTCACATGCATTTCTGAAACGTTTCCAAACAGCATTACTTTCTTTTTTGGGTACGGGGCCGATGGTTTTCCATTGCTTTTGCAATTCAATCAGGGTATCCCGGGTTTTGTTCCATTCAGTGCTGTCTTTCAGTGCCTCAGCCTGAATACACAAGTCGGTTTTCTTTTGCAGATTATCTTCCAGGTGGCCGTGTCTTTCTTTGAAAAACTCATGTTTTTTATCAAAAAACACATTGCAGGCAGCCCTGAATCTTTCATATATGGTAGAATTGTATTTTTTGGGAACCATGCCGATGGTTTTCCACACTTTTTGAATTTCAATAATCTCATCGGTGTGCTTGTTCCATTCCGTAATTGCGCTGTAATCATTGCCTGCAATGGCCTCCGCCTTTTCACACAGGGCGGTTTTGGCTTCGAGATTCTTTTTGCGCTCTTCTTTTTTCTCGAGAAAATGATCCTGGTGCTTTTTATTGATTTCCCGCGTGGCGGTGCTGAAGCGTTCCCAAAGGTCTTCCCGTTTTTCTTTTCTTACCGGCCCGATTTCGCGCCATTCCTCATGCAGCTTTTGCAATTTCTTCCAGGCTTCTACGATATCTTCTTCCAGCAGAAGTTCCTCCGCTTTTTCACAAAGCAGTGTTTTGGCTTCCATATTCTTTTTGAAATCCAAATCACGCAATTCGTTGTTGATTTTTATAAAATCATAAAAACGCTCTATCTGATGATTGTATGACTGCCAGAGATCTCGCACCTCTTCTTTTGGTACGTTGCCGATGGACTGCCATTTTTTCTGAAGCTCCCGAAACTCCTCAAAAGTCTTGTTCAGAGACTCCTCCCCGTTGGCAAGTACTTTGATTTTTTCAATGATCTCCTGCTTTTTCTTCAGATTTTCCTCCCTGTCTTTATCTATCTTTTTGTTAAACTCAGCTTTTTTCTTCTTATAATCGTCAAGCAGTTCTTTCAGATACGTTTCATCTTTATCATGGGGAGGTTCAAAATCCAGCGGATCTTTTCCGCTTTCGGTAAATTCACGCTTCAGCGCGGCAATTTCTGCCTGATGCAATTTGTAGAAGCTGTTTTTGATGGCATCTACCCTTGCCTTGCTGCCAGGTACATCTTCTTCAATGACAATTTCCTTGAGTGCCTTTAGCAACTCTTCTTTTGTCATGCTTGTGTAATCCGGCATGGAATCCCCGTCTTTTTCATCAGAATCTACTGATGATGTGGCTTCCGGCATTTTGTTTTGATCCTTTTCCTGATCAGTGCTGGCGGTTTCGATTTTACCGGATTCTGGTAAAGTAGCTTCATTATTCTGCTTTTCTTCTGTTTCCGGCTTTTCTGATCCGGCTTCAGTTTTTCTGTTTTTCATAGCAGATTCATCCGACCTGGAAGGTGCGCTTTCGTTCGCCTCCTTGTCGTTCAGAGGGTTGTTCTTGAGTTCTTCGCTCATAATGTTAAAATCAGTTGCAATACATTATCTGTTTAATTTTAAAGCTTGCAAGTTTAGTAAAAATGTTCGAAATTAAGACTTAATGGCCGAAAATTCAAAGGTTTTTTGTGAAAAAACACTTAATTTTCAACAAATTAGATATTATGCCGGATTGGATGCCTGATTTGATTATTTTTGCAAAAATTGCAGAACAATGCGTATAGATATTATCACAGTCCTGCCTGAATTGCTTGAGAGTCCACTGAGCCATTCCATTATAAAACGGGCACAGAACAAGGGTCTTGCAGAAATTCATTTGCATGATTTGCGGGAATATGGTCTGGGAAAACACAGGCAGGTGGATGATTATGCCTATGGTAATGATGCAGGGATGGTGATGATGATTGAACCTGTGGATCAGTGTATCTCTTCCCTGAAAAAAGAACGTGATTACGAAGAAGTGATTTACACCTCTCCGGACGGAGAACAGTTTGATCAGCCTATGGCGAATCAACTCTCACTGAAATCCAACCTGATTATTTTGTGCGGACATTATAAAGGTGTTGATCATCGCATCAGAGAGCATCTTGTGACAAAGGAAATCAGCATAGGCGATTTTGTCATGACAGGAGGAGAACTGGCCGCAGCTGTTATGACAGATAGCATTGTCAGACTCATCCCGGGCGTATTATCTGATGAAAGCTCTGCCCTGAGTGATTCTTTTCAGGACAATATGCTCTCCCCTCCGGTGTATACACGTCCTGCAGAGTATAAGGGCTGGCATGTTCCCGAAGTACTCACCAGCGGTAATTTTAAAAAGATAGATGACTGGAAGGAAGCCAAAGCTCTGGAAAGAACAAAAGAGTTGCGGCCTGAATTGTTAAATAAGGGCGAAGATCATGGGCAGAATTAGTTTATTGCAGGCAGAGAATATCAGCAAGAGATACGGCGACTTGTTGCTTTTTGAGAATATCTCACTTGGCATTTCCGAAGGAGATAAGACTGCTCTCATTGCCAAAAACGGAACAGGTAAATCTACCATACTCAGAATTCTGGCAGGTGAAGAAATGCCCGATGATGGAAAGGTTACCAAGCGGAACGATCTGCGCATCGGCTACCTGCCCCAGGATATCATCCTGGATTCCGGGAAATCAGTGATGGATGCTGTGTTTAGTTTGAGCTCCCCGACCATGAATGCAGTCAGGGATTATCAAAAAGCACTGAGCAGTGATGATCCCGAACATCTGCAATCCTGCATGGATGCCATGGACAGCCATGATGCCTGGGATACAGAGCTGAAAGTAAAACAGGTTTTATCAAGCCTGAAAATCACCCAAACGGAAAAACGTCTGGGTATGTTAAGCGGTGGGGAACAAAAGCGCGTAGCACTGGCTGCTGTTTTGCTTGAAGAGCCGGACCTGCTTATTCTTGATGAACCAACCAACCATCTTGATCTGAGCATGATTGAATGGCTGGAACAATTTCTCATGAAATCCGGAAAATCCTTGCTGATGGTTACACATGACAGATATTTTCTGGATCGTGTTTGTAATGCCATTCTGGAACTCGATGATAACCGCATATATCCCTACAAGGGCAATTACTCATATTATCTGCAGAAACGACAGGAGCGAAAAGCCAATGAAATGGCCAATGCCGAAAAAGCTGCCAATCTGTTAAAAACAGAAGAGGAATGGATGCGGCGTATGCCCAAAGCCCGGGGCACAAAAGCAAAATTCAGGGAGGATAATTATTATGAATTGAAAGAAAAGGCCAGAAAAAAGCAGGATGGTCAATTGCATATTTCTGTACCATCAACGCGGCTGGGAAGAAAAGTTTTCGATTTGCATGATGTCTCCAAAGGATATGACAATAAACTGCTTTTTAAAAACTTCAACTATAAATTTGTCAAAGGTGAAAAAATCGGTATTGTGGGTGATAATGGTACAGGAAAAACCACTTTCCTGGAATTGCTGGCAGGGACAATTAAGCCAGATACAGGCAGAATTGAAACCGGCAGCACTCTTAAGCTGGCATATTACCGGCAGGATGGACTGGCATTTGATGAAAATGAACGCGTGATTGATGCCATCAGCAAAATCGCTGAAGCAGTGGACCTGGGTAAAGATAAGGTTTTTACAGCCAGACAGTTTCTTCTCTATTTTATGTTCCCTGTGGAAAAACAACAGCAAAAAATTTCCAGGCTGAGTGGTGGGGAAAAGCGCAGGCTCTACCTGTGTTCTGTGCTTATCAAAAAGCCCAATTTTTTAATTCTTGATGAGCCTACCAATGACCTGGATATCATAAGCCTGCAGGTACTTGAAGATTATCTTATGAACTTTGATGGCTGTGTGCTCATCGTTTCTCATGACCGATATTTTATGGATAAAATTGTCGATCACCTTTTTGTCTTTGATGGTCAGGGAAATATCAAGGATTTCCCCGGTAATTATTCTGTATATCGCTCAGCACAAGAGGAGAAAGAAATGATTGACAAACACCGGGCTTCAAAACAAAAGCAAAAAGAAAAGCCCGCCTTTTCCCTTACTCCAAAAAATTCCTACCGGAATCGACTGTCCTATAAAGAAAAACGTGAATACGAGCAGCTTGAAAAGGATATTTACCGACTCACTCAACAGAAAAATGAAGTGGAAAAAGCGATGAACAGTGGAACACTTGAGGCGGATGAATTGATGAAAGCATCAATGGAGTTTTCTGCCCTGACTGATGAACTGGATGAAAAAGAAATGCGTTGGCTTGAACTGAGTGAACGAACCTGAGAAACAATTTGCCGGCTTAGTAAAAATACGTATCTTAATGCGCAAAAATACCAACTTTTTTTCGTATTAATTACTTTGTAAGCTTGTATCATACAGATACATTTGCATTGTGCAAAAAATGCACCTTATTTTGAACTGTAATTTGTTTAATATTTAATCAAACCATCATGGCAGATATTTTTAATAAAGTCAGAAAAGAGAGAGGTCCTTTGGGCCGCTACCAGGAAAAGTCACACGGATATTTTACCTTCCCGAAGCTTGAAGGTGAGATTAAGCCACGGATGATGTTTAATGGTAAAGAGGTGTTGACCTGGAGCCTCAATAATTACCTTGGGCTTGCCAATCATCCTGAGGTAAGGAAAGCTGATGCTGATGCCGCCAAAGAATATGGCATGGCTTATCCCATGGGTGCCCGGATGATGTCAGGACACACGAAGTTTCATGAAGAACTGGAAAGGGATCTTGCTGATTTTGTTGGTCATCCCGATGCTTTCCTGCTCAATTATGGTTACCAGGGCATGGTTTCCATAATCGATGCCCTCGTTGATCGTCGTGATGTGATTGTTTATGATTCCGAATCTCATGCCTGTATACTTGATGGTATGCGTCTGCATATGGGAAAACGTTTTGTTTATCCTCACAATGATATTGAAAATCTTGATAAGCAGCTTGGAAGAGCTGAGAAAATTGCAGACCGCCAGGGTGGTGGTGTACTTGTCATTACCGAAGGCGTTTTTGGTATGGCCGGAGACCTTGGACATCTGGATAAAATCGCTGAACTCAAGAAAAAGCATAACTTCCGTTTGCTTGTGGATGATGCGCATGGTTTTGGTACCATGGGAAAAACCGGTGCCGGAGTGGCAGAACATTACGGAGTGCAGGATGAAATTGATGTGTATTTCTCAACCTTTGCCAAATCCATGGCCGGTATCGGTGCTTTTGTAGCATCCGAAAAAGATATTGTTGATTATCTGCGTTACAATATGCGGTCTCAGACTTTTGCCAAATCATTGCCAATGCCAATGGTCAAAGGAGCTCTGAAACGACTTGAGCTGCTGAGAAATGATCCCTCACACAAAAACAACCTCTGGAAAATCGCCAATGCACTCCAAAGCGGCCTAAAAGAACGTGGATTTGATATCGGAAATACGGAATCACCTGTGACTCCTGTTTATTTTGAAGGTGGCGTAGTAGAAGGTACAAATGCAGTTGTTGACTTACGTGAAAACTACAGCATTTTCAGTTCCATAGTTGTTTATCCTGTTGTGCCGAAGGATACCATCATGTTACGCCTGATACCAACAGCCGTGCATACTCTGGATGATGTTGAGGAAACGCTGGAAGCTTTTTCTGCCATCCGGGAAAAACTTGAAGCTGGAGAATATCGCCAGGGTGAAGTAAAAAATATGGCTACTGACTAAGACCAATACAATGCAGAACAAAAAATTTATTCTAAAGTGCACCAATTGTGGAAATGAGTTTGACGGATTCAGCAGCTGGTTTGCAAACAATCAGGTTTGTCCGGAATGCGGTGCCAAACATGTTGAAGCCAAATATCCCATAGATTTTTCCGGCCTTGAAAAACTCATGGAAATTCCTGATTGCGAGATTGAATCGCTTTGGCATTATTTTGATTATTTGCCATTGAATTCCAAAAGCAATATTATTTCTTTCAAAGAAGGAGCAATCCCCGTAGAACGTTGGGGGTTTCTTGAAGATTACGCCAAAGAAAAACATGGGCTTAGCCTTGAGGTCTGGGTGTACCGGAATGATAAAAACGGAGGCACCGGCACATTTAAGGATGTTGCCGCCAGTCTTGCCGCCAGTGTCCTGAAGGAAGAAGGCGTAAAAGATTATGTGGTTGCCAGTACAGGCAATACAGCAACATCTTTTGCCAAATATCTTGCTATGGCCGGCATCAATGCTTATATTTTTATGCCCGTTGATGCCCTGAAGGCATCGGAATCAGAAATTAATTTGTACGGACAAAAAGTGTTCAGAGTACAGGGTGATTATGCCATGGCCAAAGAGATAGCAGCAGATTTTGCAAAAAAGCACAATATGCTGATGACCGGTGGCAATGTTGATCCTTTAAGGGTTGAGGCAAAAAAGACCATGGTGTATGAATGGATCAGGCAAATGGGCAAATTGCCCGATGTGTATGTACAGGCATTGTCCGGTGGCACTGGCCCTATAGCCATAGACAAAGCTTTGCGGGATGCCAAAGGTACTGTTTTTGACCAGCCCATGCCACGTCAGATACTGGTGCAGCCGGACAAATGTCCGCCTATGGCAATGGCATGGCAAAGTGCAGTAGAAAATAATTTTCCCGAAGGATGGAACCGCAATTTTCCGGTGATTGAAAATCCACCCACCAGGGTGCCTACACTGGCTACCGGTAAACCAGGAACATACCCGCTGATTTCAGAGCTGGTCAGACGCACAAATGGCAGCATCATTCAGATGAAAGAAGATAAAATTCATGATATTGCCCGCTGGATAGGATTTGAAACCAAAGTACCAATCGGACCCGCTTCCGCCGTTTGTATGGGTGGATTCCTGAATGCCCTCAAAGACAATCTCATTCAGGATGGAGAATGTGTTCTGGTGAATACCGGAGAAGGTGTTAGCCGGGCACCTCAGTTTATGGAAGAACTGATTTATACTACCGATAATGTTTCCTCACCGGATGATTGCAAAATACACGATCGTGAGGCTTTGCGGGTGGAATTGATTTCCCGTATTGATTAATTATTGATTGCCTTTTTTACAATATGAAACCGTTTTCTGTAGCAGAAAGCGGTTTTTTCTTTGGCAAAAAAAAAAGGCTGCCCGGTAGAGGCAGCCTTTTTGGATTGTATATCAGGTTTAATTGATTACCTGGAGTTTGATTGTGCCGTTCTGGTCTGCACTGCTGAGTTTGAGCAGGTAGATGCCCTGTCCCTCATCTTCAAGCTGAATTTTGTGCAGATGGTTTTCAATTTCACCATTGGAAATAAGACGTCCGTCCAGACTGTAGATTTCATATTTTATGCCCTGGCAATTTTCAATAGTAAATTGTCCGGCCGATGGATTTGGGTAGATGCTGACTATACCAAAACCAAAATCAAATACAGAGCTTTCCGTGATGACAATTGAGAAGCTTTGGGAATCATCAAACATGCCATCACTGACACTGACTTCTACCGGAAGACCGAAGGCACTGGTGGCATCCGGTGTGCCGCTAAGATCAGCTGTGCCGTCTCCATTGTCAGTCATGCTCATCCATGCCGGTGCTTCAACGAGAGTAAAGCTCAGATCATCATCATCCGGATCATCAGCAGTAACAGTGTAATTGTATGCTTCATCAACGATGGCATCTGTCAGGGGAGAGGAAGTGATTTCCGGTGCCTGGTTGGATGTGAGAACTGTGATGATGAAGTCCTGGCTGCCTGTTCCATCGCCGTTGCTTACTTCCAATTCCACGTTAAAGGTTTCACTTTCCAGTGCAATGTCAGGAGCTGTTCCGGAGAGTGTGGCAGTTCCATCACCATTGTCAACCAGGGTAAGCCAGTCAGGGGTGGTGATTTCACTGATGGTCAGGGGCAGTCCTTCCGGATCTTCTGCTGTGATATTGTAGGTATAATTTTCGCTCATGATAATTTCTGTTAGCGGAGATGAGGTAAAGTAGGGATCTGTCATCCCGGGAATACCTGCCCATTTGTATATTCCGCCGGAATTTTCATCCATATTGAATCCGCCTGCCCATCCGACATTTTCATTCATCATCTGTACGTTTGTGTACTGGATTGAGTCGTCGAGCATAGTCCAGTTTGTTCCGTAATCCATTGAGTAAGCAGAGAAGTTTTCTTCTGTTGTCTGTGAGATTTTCACAGAAATCAACATTCCGGGATGACCCGGGACAGCAGAAATGTCAGAAGGTTGTTCTTCTTCGGGAATACTGATGGTTTCCCAGGTCTCACCTCCATTTTCAGTTTTGCGCATGGCCCAGCTGGTAATTTGTCCTGTAGTCTGATCCTGCACCTGAGCAATGATAAAACCATTGTCTTCATCGGTCATGCTGATACGGCTTACATTATCTTCTCCGGTTGTCAGTACTTCCCATGTGGCGCCTTTGTCGCTGGTTTTGTATATGCGTCCGTTGTTTGTGCCAAACCATGCTACATCTCCAACTGCATCATATACACCGGTCCATCCCATTTCGTCTGTCAGTGGGTCAGGGAGGTCAGCGCCGTCAACCCGTATCCAGTTGCTGCCACCGTCGGAGGTTGTGTAAACTTCAAACTCTCCGCCTTCGGGGTCGCCCATGCAAAATCCTTCATTGGCATTGAACATATGGATCACATTGGGAAATGAGGAAGCCCCGTCAAAGGCAGCTGTTGTTTGTTCTGTCCAGCTGATACCTCCGTCATTTGTATGATAAATTCCACCCCCTCCGTTGACATCGTACATGGCCACCCATGCATTCATGTCGTCAACTGCGGTTATACAGCCGGGTGCTAGCTCATCCGGAGCATCAATGGTGTCAGGAATCCAGGTATCACCGCCATCAGCTGTGCGTGCAAAATCCTTGGTGACTGACCCGCCGGTTCCGTCATAAGTAAGTATCCATGCAGTGTTCTGATCGGCAATGGCAGTCTGGGTAACACCCCTGAACTGGTTCTCAAAATGTGTGTTTTGGGGTATCCATGCAGATTCTGCTCCATCTGTGCCGCCACCAACAATAATGAAAGCTGTTTTTACTTCTGTGTCAGTATTGGTGCCGTCAGAAGCAATCAGGCTTACCTGATAAACGCCTGCTTCTTCATAGCTTATTGCGGCGGGGTTTTGTTCTGTACTTGTGGCAGGTATTCCACCTTCAAATGTCCAGCTCCAGCTGCTTGGAGTTCCGGTACTCAGGTCAGTGAAATCAACAGTACCATCAACCGGGATAACTACCTGGCTGGCTTCAAAGTCTGCCACAAGCGGGGCAATGGAATCTGTGGCTGCCTGCACCGCTGCTGCTGCATTGATGCGCCCCGCTCCAATACTGTCAATGAATTCAGTGTTTTGTGCATCTACATCTTCACATGTGGATTTTAGTATTGCTGTAAGTTCTTCGGGTGTCAGATCGGGGTTGGCAGAAAGCATTAAGCCGCATAAGCCTGAGGTTACAGGTGCTGCCATGGAAGTTCCCTGCATTACATCAAACTGACCGCTTACACCATATTCTGCAGCACCTCCGCCACTGCCGTCCAGAAGTGAACCTGATCCTCCGGCTTCACTTGCAGTTGTTGAAAGTACTGTAAAGGCACCCATTCCCCATAATCCATCATTATAATAGCCTCCCGGAGCAAGTACATCTATCCAGGTGCCGTAATTTGAAAAATCGGATTTGTTATCGCCCACATCGTTGGACCCAACAGCAATTACATGATCCAGGGCAGCAGGGTATCCAACATAATTGACCGGAATGTCCGGGTTCATTTGAGTTTCCATGCCGTTGCCATTATTCCCGGCAGCACCTACCATCACACAGCCTTTATTATAGGCATAGTTAACAGTATTCTGCATGGTGGCAAAGTATTGCGGTGATCCCCATGACATGTTGATGACATCGGCTCCGTTATCAGCAGCCCAGACAATTCCTTCAAATCCGGCAGCCATAGCCTGTCCGTCAGAAGCATCATCACCAAGTTTTACAGCCATGATGCTTACGTCATAGCCAATGGAGGCAACACCAATGCCGTTATTGGTTTCTGCACCTACCAGACCGGCACTGTGTGTGCCATGAGACCAGATATACGTGCTTTCAGGTGGGTTGGGATCGTTATCACCGTTTCCCAGATCAATCTGTGATACAATTTTGTTTTGCAGATCAGGATGATCAACATAGATGGCATTGTCCAGGACAGCCACCACAATGTTGGTGTCTCCGGTGCTTACATCCCATGCAGTTTCTGCATTGATGTTACTTAAATGCCAGTTGGCTGCCGCTGTACCGAAACTACCGGAAACATCACCATAATAGGGGTCATCCGGTACCATTGAAATCCTGAACAAAGGTGCTTTTTCAGCATATTCAATGTCCGGCAGGTTGTTCATGTCTTTGACCAACTGTTCAACATCATGGATTTTCTCAAAATCCATACGGAAAGTTCTTTGCAGGATATCAGAATCAGCAGAAAGGAAAGGCATTCTGAGTTCTGTGATTTGATAATCATCAATCAAATCCCGCAAAAAATAAACATCTTTTGGGTTAATTTGCCCGTTTTCGTTTTGACTTACATTCAGGGCTACGTCATCGTTGATTTTGAAATAAACGCGTCCGTCAACGCACCAATAATCAACAGTCTGTGCTGAACCTATCATTGCAATCCCCATTGCAATGACAACAAAAAGTAATTTCTTCATAATTATCTCTGGTTTTGGAAGTTTCCCCAAAACTAATTAAAAAAAACAAAAATCAAAACTTTATTGCACGAAGAATGTGTCGTTTTCCCGGTGGACCGGGCAATCTGCTGACCTGATATCCGGCATTGCGAAGTGCCTGCTTTACCTTGCCCTGTGCGGAATAGGTGACCAAAATGCCATGGGGGGCGGTGTGTTCATATAAATGTTGAAAAACTTCTGGTTTCCATGCTTCGGTGTGACTTTCCGGTGAAAAAGCATCGAAAAACACCACATCATAATTGCCGGACAGTTGTATGTTCGTGAAGTCTGCTTTCAGTTTGAGGAGTATGAAGTTGTCACCGCAAGTGTTTTCAATGTTCCAGCTTTTTTGATTCATGGCTATACCGGCACTGCGCACAGGTTCTTCAAAATTTGTGTAAAAGGATTCGGTTTCCTCTGCGCCCAGGGGAAAAAGCTCGACCCCCGTGTAATGCACTTTCAGGTTCCGTCGGTTTGCTTCCAGGTGCGAAAGTACGGCATTGAGTCCTGTGCCAAAGCCATATTCCAGAATACGGCAATTGTTTTTATCAGCAAACAACAATCCGTTCTTTATGAAAACCAGTGAGCTCTCCGAGATGGCTCCATTGACAGAATGGTAATATTCCCCAAATTTGCTGTTTTTAAGCGTATATGATCCGTCTCCTGTTTTTACCACTTGTGCCATACTGCTAAGATAGCATTTTTATATGATTGTGGAAAACAGCAGATGCTTTTCATGAGAACATTTTGTAAAAAAAAAGCTGACGCATGCGTCAGCTTTTTTTGCTTATGTAGCAATTTTGCCTATTGATCAGGTTTTTCAACTTTAAGGACGTCTGCTATAGCTTTTTCAAATGTGTCCTTTGGTAATGCTCCTGCAGCCATTTGTGGTTTTCCTTCTACCGGTATGAAAAGCAAACTCGGAATGCTGCGAATTCCAAAAATTGCAGCCAGCTCTTGTTGTTCCTCAGTGTTTACCTTGTAAAAATTGACTTTGCCTTTATATTCTTTGTCAAGTTCCTCAATCACTGGGGCTACCATCTTACAGGGTGCACACCAGTCAGCCCAGAAATCAATCATGGCAGGCTTGTCGCCTTTGTAATTCCAGTCTTTTTCTTCAGTATAATCAAATACCTTTTCAATAAATGTTTCTTTTGTTAAATGTTCTACCATAACTTTGTTATTACAACAATTATTACTTTTGTGGATTATGTGTTTGCTTATTCAACAAGCAAGTTTTAAAATTGTTTACTGAGAGTTAAGATGATGGAAAGTTATGACAGACAAATAGATACTCCTTTGTTCAGAAAGATATCTACGATTGCGGATCAACATGGGCTGGAGTTATGGCTGATTGGAGGATATGTGAGAGACCTGTTTTTGAAGCGCAGATCTGTTGATATTGATATTGTAGTGCACGGAGACGGAGTAAAAGCAGCGAAAATTTTAGCCAGGGAGTTGAACGCCGATAACCTGAGTGTATTCAGGAATTTTGGTACTGCCCGCTTGCTTGTTGGTCAATATGAGATTGAAATTGTCGGAGCCCGAAAAGAGTCCTACCGTCATGATTCCAGAAAGCCAATTGTTGAAGATGGCAGCATTGAAGATGATCAAAACCGCCGCGATTTCACAATCAATGCACTTGCTCTTGGTTTAAACGGTGATAATTTTGGAAACCTGACTGATCCTTTTGGGGGTATGGAGGATCTGAGAAACAAAATCATCCGTACCCCGCTTGATCCGGACAAAACCTTTTCTGACGATCCGTTGCGGATGCTGCGAGGCATACGTTTTGCCACGCAGCTGGATTTCCGGATAGATGAGAAAACATTTCAGGGGATAGCAGACAATGCCGGACGTATTACCATAGTTTCTAAGGAGCGCATTGCTGATGAATTGAATAAAATTATGTTGGCGCCAGAGCCGGGCAAAGGCATCAGGTTGATGAAAGATAGCGGCCTTCTGGAGATTTTGTTGCCTGAAGTGTATTCACTCAGTGGTGTTGAGGTACATAATAACCGGGCGCACAAGGAGAATTTTTTGCATTCTGTTCAGGTTCTGGATAATCTGGCAAAGCAAAGTGACAAGCTGTGGCTGCGATGGGCTGCCCTGCTTCATGATATCGGAAAGGCTGAAACCAAAAAGTATCTTGACGGACACGGCTGGACTTTCCATGCCCATGATTTTATCGGGGAAAAAATGATATCCCGGATTTTCAAACGCCTTAAATTGCCTTTGGATGATCGCCTGAAATATGTCAGAAAAATTGTCCGTTTACATATGCGACCCATCAGCCTGGTGGAAGATAAGGTGACAGATTCAGCAGTGCGCCGTCTGCTTTTTGATGCAGGAGATGATATTGATGATCTGATGTTGTTGTGCGAAGCGGATATCACATCCAAAAATCAAAAAAAGAAGGAAAAGTTTTTGAAAAACTTCCGGCTTGTCAGAAAAAAACTGCAGGAAATTGAAGAAAAAGATCGCATCCGGAATTTCCAGCCACCCATAGATGGAAAAGAAATTATGGATACCTTTAATCTCAAGCCATCACCAAAGATCGGCAAAATCAAGGATGCCATTAAGGATGCCATTCTGGACGGTAAAATACCCAATGAATATGAGGCTGCACGGGAGTATATGTTCAAAATTGCAGGGCAGGCTGGACAGGATGAATCGCAGGAGTGAAGTATTGATCCCTTACATTCAATACAATTTTGTCCGTTTCAGTAAATATGCCTGAAGTACTTCTGCAAAGTCCCTGCGGATATCGGCCTCCACAAAATCAATTTGATACTGACCACAGCGGGTTTTTAGTTCAGACATGAGGGCATTGGTTTGTTTTCTGTACTGTTCACGTATTTCTCCCGGGTTGAGTTTTATCTCACGCCCGTTTTCCAGGTCAACAAATCGATGTGGACGGTTGGCAAAATCAAAATCCTGCTCCAGCTCATGGTCGGTGACATGAAATAAGATAACCTCGTGTTTGTTGAACTTCAAATGCTGCAGGGCACTGAAAAGAGTTTCGGGGTCCTCATCACTGAACATGTCGGAAAAGAGGATGATGAGTGAACGTTTTTTTATTTGCTCGGCAAGAATATTCAGTGATTCAGCTGCACTGGTTTTGCGGTTTTGTGGCTTGTATTCCGGTAAAATTAACTGCCTGAGTTCATTGTACAAAAAGGACAGATGTACCTGTGAGAGACGTGCGTCGGTGTGTAGATTTACTTCTTCGTCAAATAGACTGAGGCCAACAGCATCGCGCTGGCGTTTCATCAGGTAAATTAAGGCTGCACCAAGGTAAACCGAGTAGAAAAGCTTGTTCATGTGTTTTTCTTTTACCGGAAACAGCATGGATGATGATGTGTCAATGATGAGATGAGCCCGCAGGTTGGTTTCTTCTTCGTAGCGTTTGACAAAAAGCTTATCGGTGCGTGCAAACAGTTTCCAGTCAATATGCTTTGTTGATTCTCCCTTGTTGTACAGCCTGTGTTCTGCAAATTCAACAGAAAATCCGTGATAGGGGCTTTTGTGCAGACCTGTAATGAAGCCTTCCACCACTTGTCTGGCGATGAGTTCAAGATGATCAAATTCTTCAAATTGCTGTATGTCGCGCAGGTTTTTCATAATGACACTTTTGAAAGAACGAACTTACGGAATATTTATGATTTTTCCAGTAAAACTTATCCGGGATGTACATTTTTGCTTAAGGTCAGATCGTATCCTGATACATAATCAACTTAACAGGCCGTGATCCAGCATGTGGGTGAAGGCCACTTTGAGACCTATGCCGATGAGAATGATTCCCCCTGCAATGGTTGACCACTTTTTCATTACGGGGGTGCGGAAATTATTTCCTGTCATCATGCCAAAAACACTGGCGGCAAAGGTGATGATAAAGATGATGGCCACAGCAAGCCAGATGTTTACCATGAGTAAACCAAATGAAAATCCCGTGGCCAGGGCATCAATGCTGGTGGCAAATGACATGCTTATGATGACTTTCCAACCGACCCTGAAATGCCTTGTGCTGTCTTCTTTGCTCAATGCTTCACGTATCATATGTATCCCGATAAGGAAAAGCAATCCAAAGGCCAGCCAGTGATCCCAGGCATTAATGTATTGCAGGAGGTTGTACCCTGCAAAATATCCGATAAGAGGCATACCGGCCTGAAAAATTCCAAAACTAAACGGGATAAACAGCTTGTGATTCCACGTCAGGGGTTTACAATTTAGTCCGCAGCTAATTGCTGCTGCAAAAGAATCAAAACTCAGGGCGATGGCGATGCCAATGATGCTTAAAATATCCATTGAGGTCGCAAAATTATAAAACTTGCTGAACATCGAAAGTTTTTTTCGCTTGTGTTGAAAATTGAGTTATTTTAGCGGCATGCGTCTGGTGCAGAAAATATTAGCCTTTGTTTCCATGGCAGCCCTCCTGGTTTCTACCATGGGCTATACCATTGAACATCATTTCTGTAACCATTGCGAGCGGAATTTTGAAACAGCCTGGTTCCTGGTTCCAGGCGCTGAAGACAATGATCACAACTGTGATTGTTCGCATGAAGACGAATCAGAAGAAACTTGTCTAAACCTGTGTGAAGTTGATCGTGCGGTGCATGTAGAACATGTGCAATCAGATATACAGTCATTTCTGGTAAAAGATGATGGCCAGAATACTATTTCGTTACAGTCAATTCCGCTCGAAATCCCTCCCGGATTGTTTTTTACAGGAACTAATGTCAAACATCTAAAAGTGCCGGAGTTCCTTGCAGAAAATAAGCCACCGGACAGGGATGCCCCTCATATTCTCAATTGTGTATTCAGGTTGTGATTTGTTTAGCATTGATGGTGTAAATCATTGATTGTTGAACTAAAATCACAAAAATATATGGTTAAAAAAGCAATAATATTGCTGTTGTTATGCCCGGGTATAATCACAGCAATATATGCCCAGCAAATTGAGGGCAAAGTATATGAGAAAGTACAGGGTGAGAAGGTGCCACTCACCGGAGCCAATGTTGTTTGGCTTGAGACTAAGCGGGGCACGACAACAGATTCAGAGGGCGAGTTCTTACTCAATCACCACCCGGATTCGGATTATCTCCTGGTCAGCTTTATCGGTTATCGTAGTGATACAATTGCTATATCTGCCGATCAGAATTATGTTGAAATTGAACTGGAACCCGGTAAGGTACTGGATGAAGTGTCTGTCGCAGACCGGAAATCAGGCACAACGGTTGACCGCATGGAAACCATGCATGTTGAAAACATTGCAGGTGAAGAAATGCATAAAGCAGCCTGCTGCAACCTGTCGCAGAGCTTTGAGACCAATGCTTCTGTGGATGCTGCTTATAGTGATGCCGCCACAGGTGCGAAACAAATCCGTCTGCTGGGCCTGGCCGGGCGCTATGTGCAGATGATGACCGAGAACTATCCGAATTATTATGGCCTGGCTACTGCATTCGGACTGGAATATATTCCCGGCCCGTGGATGGATGCCATTCAGGTGTCAAAAGGAACAGCTGCTGTTACCAATGGTTATGACGCCATCACCGGGCAGATTAATGTGGAATACAAAAAACCGGTAACTTCAGAACCTTTGTATGCCAACTGGCTGATCAATGATAAAGGACGCACTGAAGTGAATCTTAACGGCCGCTGGCTGATTAATGATAAATGGAGCACCATGTTGATGACCCATCATGGCTGGAGCCTTAGGAAAAATGATGTCAATGATGACAATTTTATGGATCATCCGCTTGTGGATCGCCAATTGTTCTTTGCCAGAACTGATTATAACAATCACAAAGGCTATTCAACCCGTTTCGGCCTCAAATATTTCTTCGAAAACCGTCTCGGTGGCCAGTTGAATTATGATCCCGCTGTAAATCCTCTGGATCAGTCTGCCTACGGAGTGGATATCAACACAAAACGGTATGAAGCTTTCTGGAAAAACGGTTACATAATTCCAGGAATGAAACATACGAGTATTGCCCTGATCAATAATATGACCTATCATGAGCATGATGGTGTGTACGGAAAGCGCCAGTATGATGCCGCTCAGGTCAGTTATTACGGTAATCTGATATGGCAGAGTGTTCTGGTGAATCATCAGCATACCTATCATGCCGGCATAAGCATGAAATATGACCAGTATGATGAGCATCTGGATGATCGTCCGATGGGACGTGAGGAAATGGTTCCCGGGGCATATCTCCAGTATTCCATGAATCTGGATAATGGTTTGAGTGCAATAGCAGGTTTACGTGCAGACCATCATAACCTATACGGGATGTTTTATACACCTCGTTTTCATATGAAGTATAAGCCCAACGGGATTACTGTATTCCGGGCAAGTGCCGGTAAAGGATGGCGCACAGCCAATGTGCTTGCGGAAAACTCATTTCTGCTGGCATCATCCAGATATATGCGGATTGATGATAATCTCCTGCCTGAAGAAGCATGGAATGCAGGCGCCAGTATGACACAGTATTTTATGGTTGGCAATCAGGAATGGCGTGCCACGGCAGAGTTTTATCGCACACAATTTGATAATCAGCTTGTGGTTGATATGGACAGTGATGTGGATGAGGTGCATTTCAGTAATTTGAATGGACGTTCTTTCTCCAACACATACCAGATAGAGTTGTCTGCACCCCTGGTAAAAGGTCTGGATTTGCGCACTGCTTATCGCTACAACGATGTTCAGCAGAACATTGGCGGTGTGATGCGGGAAGTCCCGCTGACAAGCAGATCAAAAGGTTTTATTACAGCATCGTACAAAACCCCGCTGGGGAAATGGCAATTTGATGCTACCGGTCAGTATAACGGAGGCGGCAGGATTCCTTCAACGGCAGCCAATCCCGATATCTATCAGCGCGGCGACAGTTTTGATCCCTATCCAATGGTTCATGCACAAATCACAAAGTATTTTAAAAGCTGGAGTGTGTATCTGGGGGTTGAAAACATCCTTAATTATCGTCAGGAGAATCCGATTATTGCGGCATCCGAGCCCTTCGGTGAATATTTTGATGCTGCCATGATCTGGGGACCACTGGAAGGCCGGAAGTTTTATCTGGGTTTCCGCTGGCAATTACAGAATCTGAATAAAGACAATTAATGTAAGTTTCACTCAAAAAACAATAAGTTATGAAAAAAGTAATGATGATTACAGTAAGCGTGATATTCTTCGCCTTTATTACCACAAACCTGAATGCTCAGGATGCTGATAATACTGGCGAGCTTATCCTGGAAACAGAAATGGATTGTGGCAAATGTTCCGGCGAGGTGAAAAAACAGCTTGCTTTCACCAAAGGTGTGAAAAATGTTAAAGCTGATTTTGTCAAAGATGAGGTATGGATTAAATACCGCACCGACAAAACAGACAGCAAAAAGCTGATTGCCTCACTGGATGAAATTGGTTACAAAGCCACTGTTAAAGGGGAGAAAGCCAAATCTGACAAGAAATCCTCCGGATGTCCCGGAGCTAAGGCAGCCGGTTGTGCAGGAAAAAGCACACCTTGTGGTGCCGCAAAAGACAAATAAATTGTTTATATTACACCCACCGGAGATTTTCCGGTGGGTGTGTTTATTTTAAAAATGGAGGTTTTATGCGTTATTTGGCTTTAAGTTTATTTATGATTTTGCCAGCGATGATGATGGCTCAGAAATCTGAGATCACCGAATTGCCCGAGCCGGACAGATCCGGTGGAATGCCCCTGATGGAAGCGCTGGACAAGCGTCAGTCATCACGGGAATTTGATGACAAAATGCTTAGCGACCAGCAGGTATCTGATCTTTTATGGGCTGCCTGGGGTATTAATCGGGAAAATGGTAAACATACAGCACCCAGCTCCCGCAATAAGCAGGAAATGGAAGTATACCTGAGCACTGCAGATGGTTTGTTTTTGTATTTACCTGAAAAGCATGCTCTGAAAAAGATTTTCGATAAAGACATCAGGGCCGTTACCGGAGGTCAGGACTTTGTGGATGATGCTGCAGTGAATCTGATATTTGTGGCGGATTATCGCAAAGCAGGAGAGGATGTAACCGCCGATGATTACAGAAGTACATCAGGTACCAATGCCGGTTTTATGTCACAAAATGTGTATTTGTATTGTGCATCTGAGGGGCTTGCAACGGTTGTGAGAGGCTGGTTTGATCGTGAAAAGCTGCACAAAACCATGCAACTGGAGGATTTCAGGGATGTTATCCTGTGCCAGACAGTTGGATTTCCCGCAAAATAAAACAACAATTTAGGCTGTAGACTGTTTGGCAGATATGCATAAGCATTCACAGGAAGAGAAAGGTCAGCGGGGATTGCTGATTTCCACTGTGTTGAATTTTGTCATCACAGCAGCACAGGTGGTTGGCGGGCTGATGTCCAATTCATTGTCACTACTGTCCGATGCACTGCATAATTTTGGGGATGCTGTGGCGGTGTTTGTTGCATGGCTTGCCGGCAGAATCGGAAAACGCCGTGCCAACGAGCGAAAAACCTTTGGATATAAACGGATAGAGATCATAGCAGCCTTTTTGAACGCTGCCGTTTTGGTGGTTATATCCGGTGTACTCTTTGTTGAGGCGGCGAAAAGATTTGCTGATCCTGAGCCGGTAAAAGGGCCGCTCATGCTTATCGTTGCCGGTATCGGCCTGCTTGCCAATCTAATTTCTGTTTTTATTCTGAATCCGCATAAAGGCAGAAATATAAATATAAAAGCTGCATACCTCCACCTGATGGGAGATACACTGTCATCAGTGGCTGTGATTTTTGGTGGTATAGCCATCACAGCCTGGGAAATTTTCTGGATTGATCCTGTCATCACAGTGGGCGTGGGCTTGTATATCATTTATCATACAGTAAAAATTCTTCGTCATAGTTTTGATATCCTGATGCAATCAACGCCTGCCGGACTTGATTTGGAGGCGGTTACAGAAAGCATTGAAGCCCATGATGAGATATGCAATGTACATCATATGCATGCCTGGACACTGGATGATGACCGATTGTTTCTGGAGTGTCACATTCAGTTGTGCAGCGATATGGCTGTTTCTGATACAGAGACGGTAACCAATTTGCTGAGTGAGCGTTTGAAAAACGAATTTAATATAACCCACCTGACAGTACAGTATGAATATTCAGAATGTCCGGATGAGAGTGTGAAACTTTAATGATATAAACAGACCTGATTGATTGATATGAAAGTTTGGGTATAGGTTAAGTGTGATATGGAAATTGTATCGCACATGAAGAGTTTTATTGAATTCAGGTTGTAAGAATGTCGACAAATCAGCCTGAAAATAGCAGTATAAGAGAAAATTGGGTCAAAATGCCGTTTTGTTGACATGTTTCACCGGTAAGCATGACTAATGTATATGAATTATTATTGTGGTTTACAATTTTCCGCCAAACTCCATCAGGTATGATTTGATAAATGGATTAAGATCACCGTCCATTACGGCCTGCACGTTACCCGTTTCATGGTTTGTGCGCAGGTCTTTCACCATTTTGTACGGATGCATTACATAGGAACGGATTTGTGAACCCCATTCGATTTTTTTCTTACCTTCTTCCAGTTTGCTTTTGTCTTCCATCTGTTTTCTCAACTCCAGTTCATACAGTTGAGATTTGAGCAGTCGCATGGCATTTTGTTTGTTTTTAGGTTGTGAGCGTGTTTCCGTATTTTCAATGGAAATGCCGGTAGGAATGTGATTCAGCCTCACGCCGCTTTCGATTTTGTTTACACCCTGTCCTCCGGCACCGCTGCTTCGGAAAGTATCCCATTCAATGTCCCCCGGATTGATTTCGATGTTGATGCTTTCGTCTACAAGTGGATACACAAAAACAGAGGCAAAGGAGGTATGGCGTTTATGTGCTGAGTCAAAAGGAGACAGCCTTACGAGCCGGTGCACACCATTTTCGGATTTGAGATATCCATAGGCAAACTCACCCGTGAATTCCAGTGTTACAGACTTGATGCCTACCTGGTCACCTTCGGTCATGTGGATTTGCTTAATGCTGTAATTGTTGCGTTCTCCCCAGCGCAGATACATGCGCATGAGCATTTCGGCCCAGTCATTGCTTTCCGTGCCACCTGCTCCTGCATTGATTGTCATCACTGCATCCATGCTGTCTTCATCATTGCGGAGCATGTTTTTAAGCTCAAGGTTTTCCATGGCTTGGGTGGCTTTGAGATATACATTTTCCACCTCTTGTTCACCTGCTTCTCCGTCATCGGCAAAATCAAGCAGCACTTCGAGATCTTCAAGTTGGGTTTTTACATCATCATACGCTTTGACCCACTGTTTTTCTGATGCAATTTTTTTGAGAAGCTTCTGGGCTTCATCGGGATTGTCCCAAAAATCAGGAGCCTGGCTTTCTTTTTCCAGTGTTTTGACTTTTTCAATACGGGCATCTATGTCAAAGATACCCCCTCAGGGCTTCCAGTCTATCCTGAAGCTCTTTAAGCTGATCGGTACTCACCATAATGAAACGTTGATTTTATATGATTAACATTGCGTCGCCGTATGTTCCGAATCTGTATTTTTCTTCTATGGCCACTTTATAAGCGTGCATGAGGTTTTCATAACCTGCAAATGCCGAAACCATCATCATCAGGGTGGATTTTGGCAGGTGGAAGTTGGTAATCATGCTTGTTGGTATCTGCACTTCGTAAGGTGGAAATATAAACAGGTTGGTCCATCCTTCGTATGGTTTCAGCATGCCCATGGTGGATTTGCTGCTTTCCAGGGTTCTGAGCACAGTGGTTCCCACAGCACAAACCTGACGTTTTTGTTCTTTTGCCTTGTTCACCATATCCACAGTTTCCTGTGGGATAACAATTTCTTCGCTGTCCATTTTATGTTTGGTGAGATCCTCGACATCAACGCCACGGAAATTTCCCAGGCCTACATGCAGGGTAATAAAACCAAAATTCACACCGATGATTTCAAGTCTTTTCATCAGTTCGCGACTAAAGTGCATGCCTGCTGTGGGAGCTGCAACAGCGCCTTCTTTTTGTGCGAATATGGTTTGATATCTTTCTTTATCATCGGTTTCAACCGCCCGGTTGATAAATTTGGGCAGTGGTGTTTCTCCCAGGCTGTACAGGGTTTGTTTGAATTCCTCGTAGGGGCCGTCATAGAGAAATCTCAATGTTCTTCCCCGGGATGTTGTATTGTCGATGACTTCAGCAACCAGGCCTTCATTTTCTCCGAAGAAAAGCTTGTTGCCAATGCGGATTTTTCGTGCGGGGTCAACCAAAACATCCCACAGGCGCTGCTCACGGTTAAGTTCTCTGAGCAAAAACACTTCAATCTGGGCACCTGTTTTCTCCTTGTTGCCGTATAATCTGGCCGGAAAAACTTTGGTGTCGTTGAATACCATGGTATCTCTGTCTGAGAAATATTCTTTTACATCTTTAAAAATCCTGTGTTCAATTTTGCCACTTTCACGGTGTAAAACCATGAGCCTTGATTCATCTCTGTTTTTTGCCGGATGCAAAGCGATCAGCTCTTCCGGCAGGTTATACTTGAATTGTGATAATTTCATAAAAACAACTTCCTGTTAAGTTTTGATACCAATTTGTTGAACTCCTTTTACTTAAACATAAACTTCTGCTTATACAGATAAATTGTAAAAAGGTTTCATTTTTTTATTAGTTTTTCGATTATTTCCAGATCATAAGCTTTTTCAAGACGATAATTTCCGATTTGTGTTCTGGTCAATGCTTCAAGATATGCACCAGAATCCAGCACTTTGCCGATATCATTGGCCAGTGCGCGTATATAAGTGCCTTTGTGACAGGTAACAGAAATGCTAACAAAAGGTTTATCGAATTTCAAAAGTTCAATATTGTCAATTGTAACCTGCCGTTCTTTGAGATTTGTTTTTTCTCCTTTTCTTGCCATTTTGTATGCACGTGTGCCATTGACATGCAAAGCGGAGTAGTCCGGCGGGGTTTGTGTAATTAGGCCGGTAAATGATTTCAGACTATTTTGAAATACTTCCTGAGAGATATGCTCGTAAGGAAATTTCTGATTGATTTCTGTTTCGCTGTCAAAAGATGGTGTGGTAGCACCAAGACGAAGCGTTGCGATATAGGTTTTTGGCATATCCTGCAGGCTTTCAATTTGTTTGGTTGCTTTGCCCGTGCAGATGAGTAATAAACCTGTTGCCCGTGGGTCCAGCGTACCGGCATGCCCGATTTTGATTTTGGGAATATTGCGCTGGTATTTCAGCAGGTATTTGATTTTGTTTACCACATCAAAGGATGTCCAGTCCAGCGGCTTGTTGACAGGGATCAACACGCCGGTCTGGAAATCCCGGGTATGTTCACTGAATAATTCCATTTACATGAATAAAATTACTATACCACCAATGACAGCGCAATATAAGGCAAACCATATGAGTTTTCCTTTTTTGACAATTGACAACATCCATTTGCAGGCAAAATAGCCTGATGTAAATGCGGCAATAAATCCGATAATCAGAGGCATGGCAGGCATTCCACTTGCGCTGCTGAGTTCTCCCGTGAAAATATTCAGCAGGTTTTCACCGATGATGGGAATCAAAACCATCAGGAAAGAAAATTTGGCAACTTCAGCCTTTTTGTTGCCAAGAATCAGACCTGTGGATATGGTTGCACCTGATCTGCTGATGCCCGGAAGTACAGCCAGTGACTGAGCAATTCCAATCACAAAAGCGTTGCTGTATGAAATCTTTTTTGCCCTGCTGTTAAAAACATGTGTGAATGCCAAAAGCACGGCAGTAACAAGCAGCATGCTTCCAACGAATGGCATGTTTTCTCCGTTGAAAAACTGCTTGATATCATCTTTGAAAAACACACCGACAATACCAACAGGAATCATGGATACCAGAATTTTCAGTACCGTTTTGGTCTCATCGTTATACCTGAACTGTAAGCTGCCGGTGATAAGGCGTTTTACTTCCTGCCACAATACGACAATGGTACTGAGCACGGTAGCGCCATGGACAACTATGGTGAAATAGATGTTTTCTTCTCCCTTAATCCCAAACAGGGCTTTGCCGATTTCGAGATGTCCAGAACTGCTCACGGGCAAAAACTCTGTCAGACCCTGTATGATACCCAGGATCAGTGCTTCAAACCACTCCATAAGAAATTACTGAAACTAGTTTGCGGATTTTTCTTCAGGTGATTTGGGTGTTTTAAAGATGGCATAAAACTCCACAATAAATCCGATAAGTATTGTGATCGGAGCAATGGTAAGTCGTCTTGTGCTGAACATTGCTTCATTAAAAACATTCGGATCGTCATTGCGGCCTCCGGACATGAGTATAAAGCCAATAATGATGATTGCAAATCCTATTGCCATCAGGATATAATTTGACTTATCCAGCGCAAATATATTTTTGTCCTCGTTTTTGTTTTTTTGTCCTTTTTTTGCCATTAGTAATACAAATTTTCCGGTTTTATTCTCAAATATTTATTGACTGATAAAAGCGTCGAAATATACGAAATTATTATTCCCAAACCTAATACTATGGCAAAAAGCGGTATCATAACCCGGATTTCACTGATGCTGATGATGTCAGAGAACTCCTTGTGCATCAGGTTAATAAGTGCTACCAGCAGTCCGCTGGCAAGCAGGGCGGAAATTATTCCTTCTGAAATGCCGCGCCAGATAAACGGCCTTCGGATAAAGGCTTTCGATGCACCAACAAGCTGCATGGTTCTGATCAAAAACCTTCGTGAATAAACCATTAGCCTGATGGTATTGTTAATCAGGGCAAAAGAAATCAACAGCAGGAGTGCGGCAAAACCCAGAAAAACCAGGCTGATGTTTCGGATGTTATTGTTCACCGCATATAGCAGGTCTTTCTGATAGCTTACCTCTTTTACAAGATTTTCATAATCCATCATCCGGCTTTCAATCATCTGCACAGAATCAGGATTGGCATATTCGGATTGCAGGTAGACATCAATTGTGCCCCACAATGGATTATAGTCCAGAATGTCAATGAAATCTTCACCAAGGTCTTCTTCCAGATCTTTGGCGGCTTCCTGTTTCGTGATGAATTCAGTATATCTGACGAAACTGAGCTTGTCGAGTTTCTTTTTAAAGGCAATGACTTCCGGATCCCTGGCCTCATCTTTGAGCCTGACGCTTAGGTTGATATTTTCCTTTACATGCTCAGATAAGCGCTGGGCGTTGAGCAGCAGGTAGCCTACAATGCCGAGTAAAAACAAAACCAGGGTCATGCTCAGTACAGTGGTGACAACTGCACCCCTGATTCTGCCTTTGAAAATTTTTCGCTCTTTGTTTTTTCTTGCCATGATAAGCTATTGTTTGATGAATTTGAAATTCAACTGCCGTTGACTTGTTGATAACCGAAGTATATACACACCTGCAGGAAGTCTGCTCAGGTCGATTCCCCTGATGTTACTGCTGCTGTTGAGTGCAGTATGAAAGATGGTCTGCCCGTTCAGATTGATGATTTTTGCTGATTTGGCCGTTTCGTTCAGTTTGTATTCTAAGTTTATCTGTGATTCTGCCGGGTTGGGGTATAACGTCAGGTATTCTCCTGCCATTAATTGTTCAACTGCATCTCCGCTTTCCACGGTAAGTTGTATGCTGTCTGTGTCTGTGCATCCGTTTTCAAGACCTACTGTTAGCCATACATCATGAGTGCCGGGGCCAAAAAAGCTTCCCGAATATATTGCGCAGGAATCTGTGGAGCCATTGCTCCAGTTATACATGAAATATTCTCCCGGGGAGCATATCTCCAGGGTGGAATCCACACTGATGCTCTGATCCGGACCCAGATCAACTTCGGGTTGTTCCAGTATTGTCAGGTTTACCGTGTCGCTGTACTGGCAGCCAAATGCATCCCCTTCAGTGGTTACATAATACTGTCCGCTTTCGCTAACCTCTATGCTGCTGCTGGTTGATCCTGTGTTCCAGCTATAGGAGTACGCACCTTCCTCTGCATCCAGGGTCTGTGGTCCGCAATAACTACCGTCTGCCGGAAGATTTACATAATGGTAAGGATGAAATATCACACTTACCGTATCATATCCCGTGCATCCGTTTTCTCCTACCGCAGCCAGGCTGTGCTGGCCTGTTTCTGTTACGGTAAAGGTAGCTGAAGTGCTTTCACCGTTATTCCAGCTGTATGACTGGATATCACCGTCGGCAGAAAGTGTTAGCTCATCCCCGTCGCAGAGTTCTGTATCTTCTCCTATGTCAATCTCAGGTGCCGGGGCAATATTTACTGCAACGGTATCAGAATTAACGGTAGCACAACCGTTGTATGCCTGGAAATAGAAATCCCCGGAAAGGCTGTCGTTGACATAAGGCATGAACAGACTGGTGTCATTTTGTCCGGGTATGGGCTGATCATTGACATACCATTGATAAAAAACATTTTCTCCCTGTGCATCAGCCAGAAGTTCCAGTGTCTCGTTTTCACATAAGTCATATCCTACCGGATTCCAGGTAATGGAGGGTGCTGTGCCAATGTTTACCAGGACTTCATCACTTTCGGTGATGCCGCAGATGTTATCGGCAACACACATGTAGTAGCCTGTTTCCAGCGTTTCTGCCGGATCAAATTCAAGTAAGCTGTCTGTTTCACTGGTCAGGGCTGACTGGTTTTTAAACCACATCAGGTTGATGGGGCCTGTGCCGCCGGTTTGAACTTCGAGGGCTATACTGTCACCGTGGCAGGCATCTGTTTCTACAGGCTGGGTGGTAAATTCCGGATACGTGAGAACTTCAAGTTCCGCTGCATTGGAAGTTACATCTGCACACTGATTGGATACTGTACAGAAATAATTGCCGGCATCACTTGCCTGGATATCGGATAAACTCAAAACCTCCGCAGTACTTACCGTATCGGAGGACTCGTCATGTATCCACAAAAAGTCAAAGGGCTGGTTACCCTGTATAATCATTTCCATGCTTGCATCTTCGCCTTCACATACAGTGAGTGCATCGGGTTGAGAGACGATATCCGGTGGTAAGATGATTTCTACTTCCACTGTGTCGGAGAAAGCTTCACCGCAGTCGTTCCATGCAATACATGAATACAACCCACTCTGGCCTTCATTGATGTTTTCTATAGTGAGATTGGCGGTATTTACACCGCTGGCGTTGTCGTCATCAATATCCGCTCCTGCCCGCTGCCATTGAAAATACATGGGTTGAAACCCATTGGCCTTTATTGTCAATCCGAGGGTATCGTTGAGGCAGACAGTTTGTGGCTCAGGTTGTTCTGTGATGGCCGGCGGCATATTGGTGGAGATTACTGCACTGTCTGAATAAGCGGTTCCACATGTGTTCATATAGGCAGCATAGTAATAAGCCGTATCACCGGGTTGGGTAGTTACCGTCAGTGTACTTTCTGTTGAGTCGGAGACAGGAGAATCATTGAGATACCATTGTCTGGCAATGGGCTGAGTACCTGTGGCTGTTGATAAAAGTGTGATTTCTTCACCAAGGCAATAATCACCACTGGACGGATGGGCCGTTATCTGTGCAGTGGTATTGACATTCAGACTGACCTGCCCGCTGGTATCAGCACCACATGCATTGGATATGACACAGCGAATCATTCCGCTGTTTTCCTGTTGAATGTTTGGTATGATTAACTCAGAAGAAGTGGCGCCATCCAGGGGGGAGTCATCAAAATACCACTGGTAGGAAACATCTGTTCCTGCAGCCAGAACAGAAAATTCCGCTTCTTCACCTTCGCAAACGGTCAGGGACTCAGGCGGACTGATGATCCCGGGTTCTTCTAATGTTTCCAAAATGATATCCGCACTATCTGAACCGCAGGCATTGGTGGCAATACACTGGTAAGTGCCGGCATCATCCGGGGAAAGCGAGTTGATTGTAACCAAAGGGCCGAATTCAGGAATGGGTTCTCCGTCTTTTGTCCAGGAGTAGGACAGTGCTTCCCCTGTGGTTGTTACCTGGATCTGCAGATAAGCTCCTTCACAATGGCTGCCACCACCGCTGCTGCCTGTGATTTCCGGAGCATCAGAAATGACGGTAAGCTGGAAATCATTGGTTTGTGCGCTTCCTTCTCCATTGCTGACAATGCAGTGATAGCTGCCTTCATCAGCTTCGCTTACGGATGCTATAGAAAGTGTGTCATTATTATTTCCAATGGAAGTGTCATCGAGAAACCACTCATAACTTAACGGTTCAGAGCCTGTGGCTTCTACGACAAAAACCACAGATGAACCGGTGCAAATGATTTTACTTGAAGGTTCATCAACAATCACAGGCGACTGGGAAAATGTGTTCATACCTAAGAGTACAAGGGCAAAGAAGGGTATTAGTCGAAAGGCTTTCATATTGAAAATGAGCTTAAAAATGATTATTTATTGAGCATAGCAAAATAACAAAGAATTCGGTTTTTTCCCAATCTTATTTATGAACAATTCTTGTGAATGCTGAAAGAATTAACATAGGCATAACACAGGCTTTAAATTCAGGTAAAATGTGTGCTGTAAATTTGCATCAAAACAATCAGGATTATGAAAATCACTATATTGATTATCGGATTATTTCTCAGCATGAGTGCTTTTGCTGATACAGACAAGACAAAAAGCCAGGATGCTAATGATGCCGATGCAGCTAAAACATGCATTGTCAAAGGAAAAATTGTTGATAAATCTACGGGTGATGCCCTGGCAGGTGTAACTGTATGCCTTGAAAACGGAGATGAAGTGTACACGGATTTTGATGGCAATTTTGCCTTCACCGGTCTTCAGCCCGGAGCATATGAGATACAGACTTCTCTGATTTCCTATGAAAAAGTAACTTTTACGAATGTTGTCATTAAACCCGATGCTGAAAAGCGGCTGAACATTGCCCTGAGAAACCTCGGAGAGTAAAGTCTGCAGCGAAAAGAAAATATGTTTGCCATTCCGCAACTGACAAAGAAGTGGAATGGCTTATTTTTTCTATCTTTGATTAAAATGAAAGCGATGAAAAAAATACTTATTGTTGTAGTTGCTCTGATATTTGGTGCGCTTACAGCAAATGGACAACTGGTTAAGGCAAAAGACGGTTATTTTTATGATGATAATCAGGCATTGTATTCAGGTGAATATACTGAGTTCTACGATGATGGCAGTATAAAAATTGAAATGAATGTGAAGGAAGGTGAACAACACGGCATCACCACCTTGTATTATCGTAACGGCCAAAAAAAAGAAGTGCGCAGCTACCATTACGGTAGAAAAGATGGTGAATGGATTACATACCTGGAGGATGGAACACGCAAAGCCATTGCCCGTTATCATAAGAACAAGAAAGACGGTGTCTGGAAAATTTTTGATAAAAACGGTACGCTTCGCACTGAAATGCACTATGACAAAGGCAATAAAACCGGAAGCTGGAAAATGTTTGATGCCGATGGAAAACTGATGTCAGAAAAGAATTACGAGTAATTTATTTGCTGGCAAAACTCTTTCCGTTCCAGCCAAAATTCTCACGGGATAAATCGATCAGCTCTGTATAAATTCTTTCTTTTTTAATTCCGGTGTGTGCTTCTGTAAACTCACAGATTGCCTTAATAAGTTTATCTTTTTCATCAGGCAAACCAATGCTTTTTAACTGAACAAAAGCTGTAGCGTCCGTGCTTCCTGCAAAACGCATCTCATGCTGTTCTTTTAATGAAATCATGATAAATTTTTCCGGCTTATCCAGCAATTCAGCAATGAAATTCGTGGCGTCTTTGGTGTACTGTACCCGGGCGTCAATTTTCTGATTTGTTTCCAGACTAAAATATGGCATAAAAGAAGGTTTTTTAATTCAGGATAAAGGTGGGCAGATTTTAAGAAAAAACCAAGGTTTTCTATTTCATGCGAAAGATTTATCACTATAAGATTGTTACTTTTGTTCTGTTGGTTAGTAAATTGTTTTGATTGTGAAGAATATTCTGATTTTGTTGTTGTTGAGTGTGTTCTCTGTTTCGGTTTCAGGGCAAAGCAGGAATTTTTCTGCCTTGCGTACAGATGATAAAGTGGTGATTGACGGTATTCTGAAAGAAGCTGACTGGTCAAAAGCCCGTTGCGCATCCGGATTCATTACTTATGAGCCTCAGCCTGGTGCAGATCCGGCTTATGATACAGAAGTATGTGTGATGTATGATGATAAAGCCATATATATCGGGGCTACTATGTATGATGCGGAACCCGGCAAAATACTGAGGGAGTTTACACGACGCGATGATGATAACGGCAACACGGATATGTTTACCATGCAGCTTAATCCAAACAACGACGGCCGTAATATGTATGAATTTAAAGTGACTGCATCCAATGTTCAGACGGATGTGCGTGTTTCGGATGGTAGCAGCGATTATGACTGGGATGCTGTGTGGCTTAGTGATGTGCGAATTCACGATGAGGGCTGGACAGTGGAAATGAGGATACCTTACTCAGCCATTCGCTTTCCGGATAAAGAAATACAAGAATGGTCCGTAAATTTCTGGCGACTTTTGCGGCGAAAGCGTGAGATTAGTAGCTGGAATCCTGTTGATAAGCAAAAAGGAGCTAAAGAAGAGCAAATGGGTATACTGGATGAACTGAATAAGATCAATCCGCCGCTGCGTTTATCATTCTATCCTTATGTGTCCACAAGTGTTGATTTTTATGGTGATGCACAAAATCCTTCCTGGGGATTGTCAGGTGGAATGGATATGAAACTGGGCCTCAGTAAAAGCCACACGCTTGATATGACTCTTATTCCGGATTTTTCTCAGGTGAAATCAGACAATGAGACCCTGAACCTGACGCCTTATGAAACCTATTATGATGAAAACCGGCCATTTTTTACGGAAGGAACCGAGCTTTTTGACAAGGTTGGCCTATTCTATTCGAGGCGTATCGGCAAAATCCCCCAAGAATTTGATGATATTCGCAGGATGCAGCAGGAAGGATACGATATTATCAACAACCCACGATATTCCCGCCTCATCAATGCTGTAAAAATAACAGGACGTGATGAAAATAACCTGGGTGTGGGGTTCCTGAATGCAGTTACAGCCAACACATTTGCAGATGTCAGAGACACCCTTGGCCGTGAGGAAAGAATCCTTACCGAGCCATGGGCCAATTACAATATGCTGGTTTTGGACCAGTCGTTTAGAAACAACTCCTATGTTAACCTTACAAATGCCCGGGTTGACCGCCCTGATACAGATTATAGCTCAAATGTGCTGGGAACAGCTTATCGTCTGATGGAGAAAAGCAACAGGTATGGTGTATATGGAAAAGCAGCCTGGAGCCATATCAAGGATTCTGTTCCGGATAACGACAGCCTTACTGATGGGTATAAGTTTGATTTTGGCATTGGCAAACTCAATGGCAAATGGCAGTATTGGTACAATTTTAATCTCAAGTCAGATACCTATGACCCCAATGCCTTTGGCTATCTGAGAGAAAACAACAGCATCAACCATGTCGCTCAGATAAGATACAATATCTTTGAGCCGGTGTGGCAAATCAATCGATTGCAGCAAGTTGGTGAACTTGGCTACAGTACTACCTATAAGTCGCTGCAACACAGGCAGGCCTGGTTCTGGAGCAATACTTACGCTGAAACTGTAAATTATACAAGTATCTGGAATGACCTTGTGTATTATATTGGAGAAAAACACGATTATTACGAAGCCAGAGAGCCCGGCAGGGTATATAAATACAAGCATATCAATAGTGAGGACATCTACATATCAACAGATTACCGGAAAGCCTTTGCCCTGGATTTGAAAATTGGCGGTTTTTCCAACATGCAGGAGCGGTACGGTTTTTATGGAAGGTGTGCACCTCGCTGGAGAATGTCCGATAAAATCACCCTGAGAACAGAACTTACTTATAACCTGGATTATCATGACAGGGGTTATGTGAGTAATATGCCGGATCAAGAGATAATCTTTGGAGAACGTGATGTGGAGACGTATACCACAAGTCTTGGTTTTGGCTGGGTGTTCAACAATAAAATGTATCTGAATCTTGATGTGAGGCATTACTGGCGAATGGTGGATTATTATGATTACTTCTACCTTCAGGAGGATGGATACCTCAGCGAAAGTATTTCTTATGATCAGGATCATGATATCAACTTTAATACCTTCAATGTGGATATGCTGTACTCCTGGAACTTTGCACCGGGTTCATACTTCAGTCTGGTGTGGAAACAGCAATTGTATGCCAGTGAGTTTGTCCCTGAAAGTGAACGTTTCCCGTCCCTGGGGGAAAACATCAATAATCTGTTCAAAAATGCTCAGTACAACAGCATTTCTTTACGCGTGATTTATTACCTGGACTGGCAGTATTTCTCATAAATTATTGCATAGAGAACAGCTTCATGCCAACCCGGTTTTCATGAAATCATCATGGCTCTTGTCATTTGCCTGTCTGATTCTATTAGCATATGCTGCCTTTCACATGTGATGAGTGAGATTTGTATGATACTTGTCCTGTCATATAAACAAAATGGCGTGTAAAAGGGTTATTATCAGGTTGGTAAAAAGAAAAAACATGCTCTCAAATCAGAAGGACAAAAATACAAGGGATCGCATGATTTCTGCTTACCTGCCGGAAAGCATTCTCAAATATTGGAGGTTCCCGAAAATCCTGTAAAGAGTAGGGACAAGTAAACTAAATGAACTATGAAAATGAAGAATCTGAAAATCAATGCAAGCGGAATTGCTGTGTTAATCATCGCGGTTTTTTCCTTTGGGTTGACAGCCTGCAATCAAAGTAAAGATGATGAGCAGGCTGCCAAAACAAAAGAACAAACAGAAACAGATCAGTCTGAAAAACATGCTGCTATTACTGAGCAGGAAATTCTGGATGCTCAAAAAGCATGGGGTGAAGGTATTGTGAAAATCGGAAAGGAGTATTCCGATGATGGCGATTACAAAGCAGCTGCCACTGAGCACATTAATGAGTTTTACAATTATCAGGAAGGAGCAGTCTTGTTCAAACCAACTCTTGCATCAGAAAAGCAATTTCGTACAGACTTTGATGGTGCATTGTCGTATTTTGTGGGCGGTGACGAAAACTATCCCGAAGATCATGGTTTTGCCATTAAACCATGGAGCGATGTAAGATGGGAAAACATTGGAACAAAAATTGGTGACGAAATGGCTGTTGCAATGGGAAACTATTATTTCACGCCTGCTGAAGGTGGCGATGATGTAAAAGTTGAGTATTCCTTTGCATATACCAAAGACAATGATGGCAAGCTGAAGATCATACTTCATGATTCACATTTGCCTTATTCCCCGGCAGAATAAGAAGCCTTTATATTCCAATCATTCATGAAGCCTGACTGACCGTATTTAATTGCTGGTTGTTGTCAGGCTTTTTGTAATGTCACGCTTTTGAACCTTTGCTTTATAAAATTGTTCTGCAGATAATGAAAATACCATTTATCATGGCAGCACTTATCAGCCTGTTTTCAAACTCTCCTCACGATATTGATTTCGGAAAGAATTCTTTTGCTGAAAAGTGGGTGCTTATTAATGATAATGTGATGGGAGGTAAATCTGCAGGAAGCTTTAATGTGAAGGATAATTACCTGCATTTTACAGGAATGACTTCATTGGAAAACAATGGAGGATTTTCAAAAATCCGGTCTGAAAACATTGATTATAGTCTGGATGCAGCAGATGAAATCACAATAAGACTCAAGGGAGACGGTAGAAAATACACTTTTCTTTTTGATACGTCGGTCTTGTTTTTCAGACCATCATATTGGCATGATATCCAGACGAAAGAAGGGGCGTGGCAGGAAATAACAATGAAGACCGCTGATTTCTATGAAACAAAAATGGGGAATCCTACAGGAAAGAAAATCAGCAAACGGAAACTTAAAAAAGTGAAAAGAATTGGCTTTATTATTTATGATAAAAAAGCCGGTCCGTTTGATCTCAAAATTGATTACATTAAATTTAAGTAGAATCTGATAATACCATTCCAACAGCAACACAATCAGAGATATCTGTCTTATCTGGTTTCCTTTCGCGGACAGCAATCCTGTTTCCTGAGGATTGAAAGCAAGCTTCTGTAATGCACGGTAAATTCATTAGTATAAATTTAAGCTTTAAGGATGGCGCTTGCATCAAAAACCTGACAATAGATTAGTGATTTGTACGTTTTAATACCGGATAAAGTAAAACCACAGCCTATGCGTTTACTACTGATAATATTTATCATGCTTTTTCTTTCTGCTGCCTGTTCAAAAGATGAGCCCATCCCAACGGATGAAAATGTTGTATACCTTCGCCTTACTAACCATACTGAAACTGTCATTGATAGCATTCGGTTGCGCTATCAGCTACTGGGGCCATTTTGTTCGTCGTTTTTGCCCGGGCTTGACCCAAATGATACCAGTTCATTTGAGCGTATTGGTGAGGTTAATGACCAGATCGTATTCGAATTTTGGGTGGATAGTACAGCATATGACAATCATTGGTATCTTCCTGCCAGCTGTATTGATCCGGCAAGTGCGATGAGTAACAGATTTCCACAAGGATATTACAGCTTTTCTGTTCTGCAGCTGATTGACAGTACCAATTCAGCTACTGTCGGCCTGATTGATTTTTCAGCTCACTGATTAAATACTACAATAAATCACAATGGGCAGAACAATCATTGTTCCGCCGTTGTGATTTTAGCTTGTTTCGCCTTATCAGTTCTCTAATGTAATATCGAGGCTTATATCCACACCCTTCAAGGCTTTGGAAACGGGGCAGTTGTTTTTGGCATCCTCAGCAATATTTTCGAATTGCTTTTTATTTATGCCTTCAGCTTTGCCTTTTGAGGTAAGTTTGATTTTGGTGATGGCAAACCCACCGTCCACCTGTTCCAGGCTGGCAGTTGCTTCTGTGTCTACTGAGATGGGCTTAAAGCCGGCATCATCCAGGGCGTTTGAGAAGGCCATTGAAAAACAACCCGCATGGGCTGCAGCAATGAGTTCTTCGGGGCTTGTGCCTTTTCCGTCTTCAAAACGTGATTTGAATGAAAAGTTGCCTTCCCAGGCTCCTCCGCCCACGATCATTTTTCCACTTCCTTCGGGTAAATTGCCATTCCATTTGGCTGATGATTTGTGTATACTCATAATGTATCTTTTTTTTAGTTGTTCAATAATTTAATTCAAAGGGATAACAATCGTTTTTTTCAATTGTTTATGCTTGCTTGATTTTATCGGCTTACAATGCAGGAATATATCTTGTAAATAAATTCATTTTTATGGTTTTGAGATTCTTTTTCAGGAAAGATGTTTACCTTTGACTTAAACAAGAATATGAAATCCCAGAGAATCACCACGCAAATGGTTGTGGTATTAATTTTGGTTTTATTCCACAAACCAGTTTTTTCTCAGAACTTCACCTGGTTTTCTTACGAAAGAAATAGCCAGCCTTACATTGCAGAAATACATTCTTCTTTAGTGAAACTTGAATTGGTTAGCATAAATAAGTTCCATCCCTTTTACTACAAAGATATATCGCATGAAAGGCCGTTTATTGAGGTTCAAATGGGATATCAATTGCCTGTATTTACATATGAGAAGCAAGGGAAACAAGGACGATTCCAGTTATCCTTTTATACGCCTGTCAGTGTTCTGACATTGGTTGACATGTTTGAAAATGTCACGGCACCTGTAATCAATAATGACTATCGGTTTGGTGGGAATATTATGTTTCTTTTTACTCCGGAGAAGGATAAAAATGGCTTTTTAAAAAATTATTACATGACGCTGGTGCCAATGTTTCATGAAAGCACACACATTGGGGATGAATTTGCTTTGCATGGATATGAGCGGATTCGTGATTTTTCGAGAATCAATGTATCCTATGAGGCATGGCAAATAATTGCGGGCATAAACCGATGCCAGAATGATCAAAATAGCAGCCTGAGTGCAGAAATTGGTTATCAAAGATTGATGCCATTTAAAGAAGGATATTATAATATTGATTCATTGGAAGTGAAAGGGAGGGATATTACACTTTCAGAAAGCAGGGATTTATGGTTTGCAAGATTTGAATATTATTATTCCCTGAAATTTAACAAAGAAAGATTAACTGAGCTTGTCGCTTCAACTGAAGTGCGTAGAGAGACAAAATTTGGCTATACTTTGGAAAATCCTGAGAAACGGGCCTGGTCGATGAACTTATATTTGGGTTGCAGGATCCCGATTAAAAATTCCCAAAAACAATTTGGTATGTATTACCGGTATTACCGGGGTATTGTTCCATACGGTCAGTTTCGCGATGTAAATGGTTTCGTGTTGCAAGGTATTAGCCTGATTGTTAATTGATCCGGATTACGCTCAACTTCGTCTTGCGTGA
>JBKGYK010000010.1:0-54573 GCA_046546095.1 Bacteroidales bacterium | reverse complement strand
ATTGCATATTTTTTCTTTACATGGCAAAAACCGGCAGAAAAGGGAGAGATTGTGAATAAGTGCCGCAGATGTCCGCTAAGAAGCTCCGGGAACCGCAGGGAACAAATTCCTGTTGTTGTGCTGGTATTGCATAGAGCTATGCAAATGTGAGGATGTGAAAAAATGCCTGTTTGTTTCAGGGAAAATGCATTGATGTGAATGCGCACTTTTCCTTCAACCGGCTGAAAAAGCCCAGGGAGGGGACTTCGAAAAGATGGTTTTGGTGGATCATAACCAACAGCTACCCGTATTTCACGATATGTTTATGTTTTCACGCGGGGCTATTTCAGGGTCATAAAACCAAACACAATAAACATCAAGGATTTATTCATTAGTTGGTGTTTGTCCATAATTTCGGAGATACTCACAATAGTATTCGGTATTTCCGGAAAATTCGGGACAGGTTGTGATATTCCTTTGTTAAATTCTTTCTTATGTTCAAAATTATTTCTTTTTCCATTCTTCAAAATGGACCATTTTTTCATCGTAGCGGTATTCGGGTGACAGGTTTTCTGCAGGTATGCCCAATGGGAATACAGCAAAGGGTTCGAGATGATCGGGGGTTTTGACGACTTCATTTACTCCTTTGATACGTGGGGGAACGCTCCAGGTGGCGATCCATACGGTACCAAGTCCGAGTTCATGTGCAGCCAGGTAAATGTTCTGTCCTGCACAGGAGCAATCCTGCGGGTAAAAGCCGGGAAATCCTTCTTTGGATTTGTCACCAAGGATAACGATGGCAGCCTGTGCTTGTTTAAACATGTCATTGCCTTCATCAATTTTGTCGGCCAGCTGTTTTAGCTTTTCACTGTCTCTGACAACAACAAATTCCCATGGGCGTCCGTCGCCGGCGCTGGGTGCGTTCATGGCTGCTTCAAGGATTGTTTTGATTTGTTTATCGGTTACCGGTTCATCCTTATACTGGCGAATGCTTCGGCGTGTCATCATTGCTTCAATTGTATTCATAAGTCATTATTTTTATGAATGCCGAATATAAAATATTTTGTTGATACGGGCAAATGATTGCAATCTTTGATAATTGTGGGTGTGTGCCGGGAAATGTCATTCAATCGGCAAACTGTTGCCATGTGTATGCTTTTTGCAGCAGGACGGAGGGGTATATCCTGTGCCTGCTGCCGGCAATGTTTCTGTGCCGGTACAGGAGCGACAGGGAAGCTCCCTGTGCCGGTCATACAGAACATGCCGGCAGCAGGTGCAGATAGGAGCCGTAGGCCGACTTTCAGCCATGCTGTTTTTGCATGGCTGAAAGGGCTGCCCTAATCATTAAAAATTACTTATTTATTGAGTGTTTTCAGTTGTTCTTCAATCAGACGGATGTTTTCTTCGGCATCAGCTTTTTTCTGTTTTTCCTTGTTTACCACCTGTTCAGGGGCATTGTTGACAAAGCGCTCGTTGCTAAGTTTTTTCATTACACCTTGTAGGAAACCCTTGTTGTATTCGAGTTCTTTTTCAAGTTTTGCCATTTCTTCTTTGGGGTCCACCAGGTCGCCAAGAGGGATATAATACTCGTTGGTATTGACCATGAAGCCTGCGGCACCGTCGATTTTAGTGTCGGTTTTGCTGAAATCCGAAAGATTGCACAATTTACTGATGACGGGTTCAAATTCACTGGAGTAATTTTTCTGATGGGGTATGATTTTCAGTTCCAGTGCCTCTTTCATCGGGATGTTTTTGTCTTTCCTGATATTTCTGACATGGGTGACAACTTCCTTGCTTAATTCAAAATTCCGGAGTGTTTTTTCATTTGGTTTGTCTGCTTTAGGCCATTGTGCCAGCATGATGCAGTCCTCTTCTCTGCGCTGATCTATAAGATGCCATATTTCTTCGGTGATGAATGGCATGAAAGGGTGCAGAATTTTCAGCAGTGTTTCAAAATAGCCGATACTTGCCTTCAGGGTAAGCTGGTCAATGGGTTGTTGATAAGCGGGTTTGATGGTTTCCAGATACCATGAGCTAAAGTCGTCCCAGAAGAGGCGGTAAACAGTCATGAGGGCTTCCGAGAGTCTGAAATCGGCAAATTGCTGATTCAGTTGTGAGATGGTGTGGCTGAGTTTTTCACCAAACCACTCTGTTGCTTTGGCAGCGGCCTCGGGTTGTTTTATGTTTTCGTCTACATCCCAGGATTTTACAAGTCTGAAAGCGTTCCAGATTTTGTTGGCAAAGTTTCGTCCCTGTTCGGGCAGGTTGTCCTCGTAGAGCAGGTCACCACCGGCTGGAGAACACAGGAGCATGCCCATGCGTACTCCGTCAGCGCCGTATTTTTCAATCAGTCCGATTGGGTCGGGGCTGTTGCCCAGTGATTTTGACATTTTCCGTCGCTGGCTGTCCCGGACAATTCCGTGGAGATACACATTCGAGAATGGTTTTTCCCCTCGATATTCATATCCTGCCATGATCATCCTTGCTACCCAGAAAAAGAGAATTTCAGGGGCTGTAATCAGATCGTTGGTAGGGTAGTAGTATTGGATTTCTTTGTTGTCAGGTTTGCGGATGCCGTCGAAAACAGAAATGGGCCACAGCCATGAGCTGAACCAGGTGTCGAGTACATCTTCTTCCTGGGTGAGATCGCTGATAGTGAGTTTTTCATTTCCGGTTTTTTTACGGGCCAGTTCCAGGGCTTCATCTTCGGTTTCAGCCACCACGTACTCATTGCTGTCGGGCAGATACCATGCGGGTATACGATGTCCCCACCAGAGCTGACGTGAGATGCACCAGTCGCGCACGTTTTCCATCCAGTGGCGGTAGGTGTTTTTGAATTTGGCCGGATGAATTTGTATTTTATCCTCCATAACCGCATCCAGGGCTGGTTTGGCAAGTTTTTTCATCTCCACAAACCACTGCATTGACAATTTAGGCTCAATGACAGAATTGGTGCGTTCGCTGCGCCCGACTTTGTTTGTGTAATCTTCGGTTTTAATCAGGGCGCCTGAGCGTTCAAGTTCTTCAACTGCCAGTTTGCGGGCTTCAAAGCGGTCGGTACCAACAAACAATTCTGCCTTTTCGCTTAGTGTACCATCATCATTGAAAATATCAACGGATGGCAGCTTGTGTTTTTGCCCGATCTGATAGTCGTTTACATCGTGTGCGGGAGTGATTTTCAGGCAACCGGTACCAAATTCCATATCAACATAATCGTCTTCTACAATGGGTACAATGCGGTTAATCATGGGAACCACCACGCGTTTACCTTTCAGGTGCGTGTAGCGCTCATCATTGGGATTGATGCAAACCGCCGTATCGCCAAGAATTGTTTCGGGGCGGGTTGTTGCTATGGTTACATAATCATCAGCGCTGCTTTCAACCTGGTAGCGGACGTAATAAAGTTTGGATTGTTCTTCGGTGTAAAGAACTTCCTCGTCGGAGACAGCTGTTTTTGCTTCGGGGTCCCAGTTTACCATGCGAACACCGCGGTAGATGAGGCCTTTTTGATAAAGATCGACAAACACTTTTAATACAGATTCGGATCGTGCTTCATCCATGGTAAAAGCAGTACGTTCCCAGTCACAACTGGCGCCCAGTTTTTTGAGCTGGTCAAGTATGATGCCGCCGTGTTTTTCTTTCCATTCCCAGGCGTGTTCCATAAATTCATCACGGCTTAGGTTGGCTTTATTGATGCCTTCGTTGCGGAGTTTGGCAACAACCTTTGCTTCGGTGGCAATGGAGGCGTGGTCGGTGCCCGGTACCCAAACGGCATTTTTCCCCAGCATGCGTGCCCGTCGTACCAGAATGTCCTGTATGGTATTGTTGAGCATGTGTCCCATGTGGAGCACACCTGTGACATTGGGCGGCGGAATGACGTTGACATAAGGTTCCCTGTCATCCGGCTGCGAGTGAAAAAAGCCGTTGTCCATCCAGTATTTGTACCATTTCTTTTCTGCTTGTTCCGGACTGTACTTGCTTGGAATGTTCATTGTCGTTTGCTTGTTTATGTAAATTGAGTGACAAAAATAGCAGGATTTTTTTACATGCCAGATTTTTATTGGGATAATGATGGGATGAATGAGCTGCTGATACATTACAGCAATGGAGAAACCGGTAATGTCCGGTGTGCTGCCAGGCAGTGTCTGTCCGGTCAGGGCGGGAAAATGTTTTGTTTGGTAAATGATCAGGCTTATCCGGTATTTATTTGTATCTTAAGGATTATTACATCGTAACACTGGAAGAATGAATAAACATATACTGTTTGATAATTTATCAATTGACATCAGGGCATTTTTTCGGCCTAAAGGGAAAATGTTTGAGGAAAGCGCTGACAGTCCGTTACCATCTGGCTTGCTGGATTCGGCAGAGCTGGAAATACCGGAAATTGACGGAGAGGGAACACACCGGGTTGAAGTCAGTATGCCGACAGGGACGTATTACACGGATGTCCGGGTAGAGAAATGGCTGGGTCCTGAATATCCCACCATCATTTACCATCATGGCAATAACGAGCGTCCCCTGGATTATGGGAAGACGTCAACAAGTTCATTTTATCACATTTTTGTGACCCATAAAGAGGAGTTTGGGTGTAATTTACTTGTTATCCGGGCAACATTTCATGATTTGCCATACAGAGCTTATCAGGAGAAACTTAAGCGGCTTGAGAATTGTGTATCCATGTTTATTGCTTCCACCCGGGTGATTGAGTCGCTGGTTCAGGAGATTCGCAAACATAATTCAAATAAGTTGTTTGTCAGTGGCTTAAGTCTGGGAGGTTTTATCAGCAATTATCACCGGGCAAAATACAATACTGCGGATGTTTATATTCCGATGCTTGCCGGATCCAGGCTTGGTGATTTGTTTACCAGCAGCCGGTACAGAAAGCTGACAGCCTTAAGGGATGAGGCCACAAGAAAAAAAGTGCAAAAACTCCTGAATTTCAAGGAGGAGTTTGATGCTGTTCCTGATAAGAACGTGTTCCCTTTGCTGGCCAGGTATGACCGCTATGTTGAATTTTCCGTTCAAAAAGAAAGCTATGCCGGGCATTCCGTTGAGGTAATTGACAACGGCCATCTTACCGGTGTGATTCATTTTGATGCACTTCGCCGGCATGTTCTGCAGGTGATGGAAAAAACTTTGCAAAAATAAAGCCTTCCGAAAAAAAATCTTCGAAAGGCTTTTCTGAAATTGCATAGGAATCCGTTTAGATTTTCAGCCTTACACCGAGCTTGAGGTACGAGATGCCATAGCCGACTTCAGCCATAAGGGCAAAGTTGTCAGAAATGTAGTAGCGTACCCCGACAATATATGACCAGGCAGCAGCGCTGGATTCAGAAATGATAAGTACTCATTTCAGAGATTGAGATTGACGGGTTTGTTTTTGTCATATTTCACGGTAAAAGTGTATTGCACTGTTTTTTCCTGTCCTGCAGGGAGGTCGATATCCCAGCTTAGATGGGAGTTATCTTCATTGAAATCCGCTCCATCGCTTTCTTTGAGCTTGATCCTGATTTCATCGTTGGTGCTGTGTGGGATGGCATCTTCTACGCTGATGCTTGCCATGCGGCCGGTATTGTTGCGGAGTTTAATGTGATAGGTAAAGGATTCTGTTACCCATGATCCTACAAGTTGGGGCTTTTCTTCCTGCGTTTCTTTTTCCCGTGAAACCACAATGCCGTTGGCTTTTCCCAGTGTGATTTCCATTGTATCCTGCGTGATCTGTGGGGTGATTGTTGTTTGTCCGGTATACCTGCCGTTGAAATAGAGGTTGGCTTCTCCCTGCAACAGATCCAGATCATGCCAGTCTGTAATTTTGGCCATCAGGAATGTTTTGTCAGACATGCGTGGGACAGCATAATAGTTGAATTCTGCTCCCAACTTCTTATTTTGAATAGGAATGGTATGGTTTTTACCGTCAGACGGGATTTCAAAGTCAAGCTCAACCTGATACTCCACATTGAGCAGAGAGCTTACCGCAGATGTATGCTGATATGCTGAGCCTGCCGGTTCCTGAGCCTGTGTCATTTCAGGATCTGAATGTACTTGTACGGTGGCGTCTTGCTCTGTTCGTTGGCTGCTGTGTGTCGGGTATTGGTTTTGTTGTTGATAATACGCATGCAATACAGGCAATTCCGGTTTGCTGAATTGCTGATTCGGATTTAGCGTAGACAAGTTGAGGCTGACATCCTTCCATGATTTGCCCGTATTCTGGTAAACACCGGCTTTATATATGAGCGATATTTCTTCCTCATCAGTGGCACGGATGTCATATGTGGCATGCCAGCCGGCCTTGTTCACCAGGTAAGAAATGTCTATGCTCCCATTGCCGTTGCTGTTGCCAAGGATGCTGATCACGATCTGCGGAACAGCTTCGCCTGTGGTGTTGTTGTTTCTCTGATCCCATTGTTTTAGTTCATCCAGCCGGTTGTTCATCCGCTGAAACTCTTCATTGTGGGGATATGATTCTTTTTCAAGCTGCAAAACTTCCTGATGGATGTTGTTGAGTTTTTCACGGAAGAATGCCAGGGTTTGTTTAAGTTCAGGGATGGTGTCTCCTCCATTGCCACGGACAAGGGCGTTGTTTAGCAGAATGTTTTTTTCAGATTCAAGCACCTGCATCTGATTGTCATAATCGCGAATAAGGTATCCTTTGAGGCGGATAGAATCTTTCAGGAGCTCTATTTCTTTTTTGATACGGGGAGGAATGCTCTTGTTGCTTTTGAGCGGATCGGGTTGTTGTGTCCGGAATTTTACATCCAGAATGACAAAATCCCCATTGCCATTTACCTGTATGCTGTTTGCCTTGATGTGAGGGGACAGGCTGTCAAAAACGATGGTTTGCTGTCCTTTGTGGATGGCAAAATCTGCTGATCTGGAGATTTCAGCCCCCGATGTGTAAACAGTAATGTGCTCCGGCCGGGATTGAATTTTGGTTTCTTCTGTGGCAAATGCCACAAGGCTGATCATAATAAAGGCCATAATAATGCTGGTGTGTTTCATGGTATTTATGTTTTTTATGTTTCCAGGCTTTGATGATTTTCACCCTGATAATCCATAAAGATCGGGATTTTATGTGAAAAAATCCTTGTGTTCTGAGGAGATTCTTACAAAACACATGATGTCTGTCATCAAAAAAAGGGCTGTAAAAACATTTACAGCCCTTTTTTAAAAAAATTATTTAATTGATTATACCACGCGTTTGTCAATATAATTTGAATTGAACAGGCGCAGTGCACCCATGTAGTCAATATTAAATTCGAGAAGATCGCCAACCTGATAATTTTGTTCGTTCTTTTTCAGATCGATTACAATCATATCGGAGCTGGCACCGGCAATTTCAACATCTTCATCAACGGGTGTCAGATGTTCGGTTTCAATATCAAGGAGGCCAACGTCGAGGATGGCGCGGAAAGATTTTTTACCGTATTCATCTTCATCAAATTCAAAGCTTTTGCCTTCAACATTGGAGCCCATGTCACCTTCCGGTACAGTTGGTTTTTTGGTTAGCTCAATGATTTCGGCATACATTTTGAGTACATCGTTTTCCATGTCTTCCAGTTGGGTACCGTCATACACATTTGTGCCCATGAACAGTGTTTCTCCAACACGGAAATGGTTGATGCCTTTTGGCAGGAGTTTTTGTTTGATGAGAGGAATAGTCACGGATGATCCACCGGAAACGTATTTGATTTTGCGGTTGAATTTTGATTCAATCAATTGTTTGTACAGATTGAGCTGAATCAGTTTATCCTGGTTCGGGAGCACACCGTACAGGCATGAGAGGTTTGTTCCGATACCGATCACGCTGATGTTTGGTAAGCGGAATATTTTCTCATAAAAGTCAACCACATCGTTTCTCATCACCCCTTCACGAAGTTCGCCCATTTCCACCATAATAATCACTTTATGGATTTTATTTTGGTTTTGGGCTTCCTCAGATAGCAGCTCAATGGTGCTCAGCTGCGTATTCAGGCTGATGTCTGCATATTCCACAATGGTTCTTATGGCACGTTTGGCCGGAGGCTTGATGTATATTGTCTGCACATCCGGATTGATGCCTTTAATGGCTTTCAGGTTGCTTACCCGGGAGTCACAAACCTCAGTAATTCCGAGGTCTATCACTTCCTTCAGGTAAGCTTTGTTGCCGCAAAGCATTTTGGTAACCACACCCCATTCGATATTCTGCTTTTTAAACAGTTTTTCAAGATAGGTAAAGTTCCGTTTTAGTTTTTGTCTGTCAAGTACAACAAAGGCCATGTTTTCTTATTTTTTATACCTCATTTCGAGATATTTATTAGTAAAACCCACCTTTTCATACAGGAATTTAGCCGGATTGTTGGGTTCAACATGCAATTTCACATCGCCTTTGGCTGTGTCAATGGTTTTTTGCATGAGTTTTTTACCTATACCTTTGCCGCGCTGATCACGGTGTACTGCGATGTATACGAGAATATTTTCAGGGATGTACCCGTCCATACCGGTTCTGTTCACAACCACAGCTCCCTTGATCTCTCCATCTACCCTGCCTACGAGGATAAATCCGCCAAAGGAATCGGTTTCTTTCAGGGCAAATTTCATGGATTTCATGATGTCTTCCCTTGGGTCTCCAAATTCGTCAAGATGTTTGTACAGAAAGTCTGCAGTTTCATTTTTTACATCTTCTGGCATTGGTTGTTTTTCATTAAATACACTAATTTCCATAATGTTTATTTTTGGGTTAATATATAATTTGCAACTAAATGTTTTACAACACGCTTAAGGCAGGAAATATTTGACGGCGATTGGTTTTGCATATAAGTTAGCTCAAAATTATAAAAATTGAGACATATATGCAAATATATACGGGATTATTTTGGTAGTGGAATGTTGGAAAATCTTTGCCCTGCCAGTCTGGTTGGTTCAAAGCTTCTGTCTGTTCAAACCAGCAGCACAAGCAATTTTTGCCAGACCTATGGAATTTTTTACGTGGAGTTTCCGCAACAGGTTTTTTCTGTGGATTGACACGGTTCCGGTGCTGATACCCAGCATGGAAGATATTTCCTTGCTGGTTTTTTCTTCCGATATCAGCAGTAATATCTCTTTTTCTCTTTTGGTAAGTGATTCCAGACTTTTTCTGATGCCCTCTCTTCTGGGAAGAAGCCTGTCTTTGTTTTTATGTCGTGTTAATGTTTGCATGATGGCTGCGCTAAAATATTTATTGCCCTGATAAATGATTTTTACAGCCTTAATAATCTCATCTCCTCCTGAAGTTTTGATGGTATAGCCATCTGCACCGGCATCCAGCATTTGATGTATGAATCCGTAGTCTTCCAGCATGGATAATCCCATAACATGAATTTCAGGGAATTGCTGTTTGATGTGCCTGGTGGTCTCAATTCCGTTTTGATGTTTCATTTTGATATCCATCAGGATAACATCAACAGGATTTTTTTCAAGAAAGGCGATAACAATGTTTCCGTCACAGCATTCCCCGCTGATTTCAATATCAGGATCCGCCGACAAAACTGCGCGCAGACTATGACGTACAATGGCATGATCATCAACTATCAGTACCTTTATTACCTTTCTTTCCATGGGATGAAAGGTATGGCATCTTATCTTTGGTAACAAGAGCGATTAGCCTGAATTGTAATCTGGGTATTTTTGCTGATGGTATCGGTGATTTTACCTAGAAATAAGGGTATCCTGAGCTTAGTAATTTATGGTGATGAAATTGTCATCTCCGGGTTCGCAGTACACGTTTTGGGTGTCGTAAGTGTTGTTTTCCTTGTCAGCACTGTATTCAAGCAATACTTCATCATCACCGGCCACTTCAAAAATGATGCTTGTGTCCACATCTGCACCGTTGAAATACAGGAATGATGCATCGCTGCAGTTTTGACAAACATCAGTGATGTTTTTGATGCGGATTTTAAATTCATCAGTTTCAGACGTTGGGGTATAGGTGTTTTGGATATGTACATTCAGACTTGCCTGCCGCACAATCTGCTCGTTGTGAAAATATTCAGCAGCCAGACCTTCGGGCATGAATTCTATGGTTTTGGTTCTGAAATCATCATGAATAATACGAAGTCTGTACATATTTACCCGCATAGGCTCAAAGGTAAATTCAAACTTTCCGTTCTGGCCGGTAATGTCTGTATCAATGACATCAAAGTTGCTGTTGTACGAGCCTTGTTCTATTTTTTGAGCTGAAAGTTCAATCTCAGCATTGCTTACAGCCTGCTCATCAGGCCAGGATGTAATGCTGCCTTCCACATGATTCTGATTGTCTTCCCTGCAGGCATAAAAACCTGTTGTCAGAAAGATAAAAAGTATGATTATCGGACGTGGCTTCATCACCATTTGTTTAATTATTCATGGCCCGGTTTTTTTAAATCCCGGGATTTCATTACTTTCATTGCATAAATGTAAACAAAAATAATCATAATTATGGGAGTATTAACAAATCTTGAGCCCGGTATTGTATGGCAGTACTTTGAAGATATTTGCCAGGTGCCCAGGCCATCGAAAAAAGAAGATAAAATTATTCAGTTTTTACTGGATTTTGCCAAAAAACACAAGCTGGAAGCTAAGCGCGATGAAATTGGCAATGTGTTGATTTCAAAACCGGCTTCTCCGGGTTATGAAAACCGCAAAACCGTGGTTCTTCAAAGCCATATGGATATGGTTTGTGAGAAAAACAAGGATGTGGATATTGATTTCGATACGGATCCGATAGAACCTGTTGTGGATGGTAATTGGGTGAAAGCCAAAGGCACAACCCTTGGTGCTGATGACGGGATCGGCATGGCAGTGGAAATGGCTCTGCTGACCTCAGAAAATATTGAACATCCGCCTTTGGAATGTCTGTTTACTGTGGATGAAGAAACCGGCCTGACCGGGGCATTTGCGTTGAAACCCGGATTTTTTGACGGAAAAATTCTCATCAATCTTGATTCCGAAGATGAGGGTGAGATTTTTATTGGTTGTGCCGGTGGAATTGATACCAATGCCCGTTTTACCTATGAGAAAAAAGAAGTGCCTGACGGACATGTGGCTGTAAAGCTTGAAGTTGAAGGTCTCAGAGGCGGCCACAGTGGTGATGAAATTCACAAAGGCTGGGGCAATTCCAACAAAATACTGAATCGGTTTTTAAAACAGGCCCGCAAGGATTATAAAATCCGTTTGCATGAATTTGACGGAGGAAATAAACGGAATGCCATCCCGCGGGAAGCGCATGCCATTATTACACTGAAAGAAAAGCATGTAGAGAATCTCAAGACTGATTATAAGGCCTTTGCAAAAACAGTAAAAGATGAAAACGGCAAACGTGAGCCAAACATGAAATTTACTGCCGGGGACGTCGACCTGCCTGATTTTGTAATTGATAAGAAAACACAAAAAAATCTGGAAAACGCCCTGTATGCCTGTCCGCATGGTGTGCATGCATGGAGTCCTGACATTGAAGACATGGTGGAGACCTCCACAAATCTGGCATCAGTGAAATATGTTGATGATAATCAGATTGAAATTGTTACCAGTCAGCGCTCCAGCCTGGAATCAGGTAAAAAGGACATCGCTGCTATGGTAGCATCGGTATTTGAACTCGCCGAGGCAGACATTCAGCATTCAGATGGTTACCCCGGCTGGAAACCGGATCCTGATTCAGAGATACTTACCGTTTCAGAAAAATCCTACCAACGCCTCTTTGATAAGAAACCGGTTGTCAGAGCAATACATGCCGGGCTTGAGTGCGGATTATTTCTGGAAAAATATCCCTATCTGGATATGATCAGCATTGGTCCGACAATCAAAAATGCTCATACACCGGAAGAAAAAATAGACATTAAGACAGTTCAGATGTGGTGGGACCACCTTCTGGATACCCTCAAAAATATTCCTGAAGCCTGATGTTTATCAGCTCACAGAAAAGGCTGTCGCTTTTGGTGGCAGCCTTTTCTGTGTTTTCATCGTTGCAACAGCCTAAAAATTTCCATTAATTTGTTCTGTCAAAACAGTCAGTATCTAATTCAGAAGTATTGTGCAAATTTTGCGTAAAGGAGGGCAGAGCCAAGTTTGCGATGTAGTGAGCGGAACCGAACCTGCTTGCGCTATTGCGAGTGCATCCAAAAATATGATGCTCAAGTTCGAGGCTTGGGTTTTTTTGACAATCAAGGAGTCCGCCAGGCGGCAGATGACTGTTTTCAAAACAAGCATAAGGCAGAATTTTAGCAAAGCGATATTACGAACACCGCTTAAAAACATAATACCATTGTGAGTAAATCGGACATTATTGACGGATTGCGCCAAGCTAAGCCCGTTATTACCCGCGAAAGCATAATCAGCACCCGTAAACGAGTGTTGCGTAGTCTGTAGAGATGCAGGCAAGAAGCGTTCACAGGTAATGCATAAGCCATATGAAAGAGCCTCGAAAATAAAGTTATTGTATAGGTTTTCATGTTTCTGTCTTTGGGAACAGAATCATAGTGCTCGTTTTATGTAAGAGGGCTATGTCCGGCCCGGGTCAAAGAGCAGGGCAAATGCAAAGAAGCTTTCTACGGGAAATTGAGAGAGCCTCCCACCTCCATGCGAAATGTGGCGATATGGACAGGCCGCACAAAATTTTATCCAAGCATGTCGGGTAGGTATTGTCATCCGATAGGGCGAAAAGAAAAGGCAATACCGTAAATGGTATCCAGAGAGAGGGAAACCGAAGGGAAGGGTACGGGTGAATGCAGTTTTAGCATTCCCATAATACCGGTTGAAATTTGGCGAATTAGTCCCACTGGTGCCAAAGAGTAGGGAAGGGAAAGTTTATCTAACAGAATTGAGATAAGGGATGCCTAAATATTGAGACTGTAATTTAGAAATATAAAATGTACCAGAGACATGAATAGAATGTCAACAGTAGAACAGCAGATAGCAAGAGGGAGCAAGGAAATTCGCTAAAGCCATCAATGCACTGGGAGAATGGATGAAGCGAAACGGGACAAAAAGCTCAGTTGAGATCGTTCAAAAATGCGTCACCGTGTTTTTGAACATTCCTAATTATATTATAGCAGAAAAAAAGAGTTTATTCATTTCAGGATTAGAAGAAACTCCGGCTGCCGGTTACCCGTTCGCCAATGTTAATTCCGAATACAATTTCCTGCGAGCCAATTGTGTAGCTTGACAGATCGCTGAAGGTGAAATCATATGCATACCCAAAATAGTAGTTGTTGATTTTCATTCCTATGGCAGCAATGAATGCATCATTGGGACGTACACTAAAAGCAGCCCAGTAGTCATCATCATAATAAAACCGGACATTCAGATCAATCTGCGGGCTCACCGTTTCAATGCTTTTCACCAAAACAGAGGGTTCAATGTCAACTAAGGGAGTATTGTCAAATTCAAAGCGGTAACTTCCAAACAGGAAGTAATGCCTTACCATGACATTTTCATTGAGATTCTGATTGATTTTCAGTTTTGACTGAAACAAATGGGCTACAGAAATACCGGCAGCATACTGGGGGCCGTACACATAAGCGCCTGCTGAGGCATCGGGAATGAAAGTTTTTTCAACCTGGTAACTGATGGCATTGTCATCCGGATTTGTCAACGTAAAGAAACGCTCATCCATTTTATATTGGAAACCCAGTGCAGACAGACCCAGAGAGATTTTGTTGGTGCGGTTGATGTTAAAGTGATAGGCATAGCTTGCCATTACCCCTGTATGACTGGTGGGCCCGAAATCGTCATTAAAAATGACACCCCCAAGTCCAACAACATCATTGTCGAGCATCATGTGTCCGCTCAAAACCTGTGTAGATGGCGACTCATTGATTCCCAGCCATTGTTTATGGACTGACAACTTCACGGGTGCATATTCTTTTGATCCGGCCACAGCAGGGTTGATGTAATAGGTATTCATCAGGTACTGACTGTACAGTGGCAGTTGCTGCCCTTTGGCACATACGGCAGCCGCTAGTAATACGGCAATAGTTAGAAATTTTTTCATGCTCAGTTTATTTAATGGCAAAAAATACAAAGATTTTTTCTAATATCAAAAATAATAAAAAATCCGATACAAACTTATTCAAAAAATGATCTTTGACCAATTCTCCCGTCTTGTATGTTCCAGCCAAAACTCAACTCCTCTGATCCGTTTGTCACCCTGCTTATGTCTGTAAAGGTGAAATCATGTGAAAACGCAAAATAGTACTGATCAAAAGTTAATCCTATCATTGCAACAAAAGAATCATCATGCCTTAGTCCCATTCCCATCCAAAAGTCTTCGTAAAAAACCATTTTCAGATTAATGTCCAATTGTGGTTTTGTGACTTCCGTTGTTTTTACTAATACGGATGGTACAAGCTCAAAGTTTTGTGAATATGGAAAATTAATATTGTAACCAGCCATTAAGTGATAATGCCTCACGAGTTGATTGGATTTTTCCTGCCATGTACCGGTAAGCTTCATATGTGTCTGAAACAATTGTGTAATGGAAAAGCCTGCCCAGAAATCTTCATCATGATAAAGATAAGCTCCAAAATGAGCGTCGGGTACAATGATACGTAGCCTTTCATTGGTAAGGATGGGTTCAAAACCGTAGAAGTCCTCTTGTTCCAGACTCAGCCTGTATTGCATCAGCATTGCTGTGAGGCCCAGACCCAGGTGAAGATCGCGGTCAAGTTCAAGATGATAGGCATAGGTGAAATTCATCCCCAGGTTTCTTATCGGGCCGAAAGAATCATGAAAAATCATACCACCAATACCAACATGTTCATTGCGTAGCTTTTGGTGTGCTGTCAGATATTGGGTTGACGGGGATTCATTGACATTCAGCCATTGTTTGTGTATGCTGAGCCTCACCGGTGTGAAATCTTTTATGCTGCCGGCTACTCCGGGATTCAGAATATAACGGTTTTGGTAATACTGGCTGTAAAGAGGAAATTGCTGGGCAGATACATGAATGCCTGTCAGGCTGATGACCAGCATCAATATGATAAATTTTATGTTCTTACTTCTGTTCATAAATGTTTCATTACCTGATTACAGTGACTGTTCCGGTTAAGGGTTTTGTGTTGTTCCCTCCAAGATCAATATAATAGATGTAAGCTCCTGCGGGAACAGGTTTTCCATTGTATGTGCCATCCCAGAAATCATCATCCCAGCCACCTTCATACAGCAACTGCCCCCACCGGTTGTATACCTGTATGAGTGCCTGCCTGTATATTTGCAGATTGTCAATTTGCCATACATCGTTGAATCCGTCACCGTTGGGTGAAAAGGCAGCCGGCACACGGATACAGTCTTCGTCAGACTCTGCCAGGGTGATGAGGATTGCATCGTTATTCTGGCTGCAATTGTTGGCGTCATGTACGGATATCTGATACTGACCTGCCGGGATGCTGTCAATTATGGTACTTTGCTGTGTCCACGACAAACCTGCACCATTAATAAACAAGGTATAGGGTGGCGTGCCGCCAATAATGCTGTCTAACTCAATCCAGCCATCATCAAGACCGTCACATGACGGACTGCCGTAGCCTGAAACGGAAATATAGATCGGTGAGGGCTGCCTGATTTTCACCACAGTGTCATATGTGCAGCCCAGTTGGTCAGTTACATACAATGTGTAGTTGCCGGGAAACAGACTGGCAGAAGTCTGCTGCTGATTTAGTGTATCATTGCCGACACCTACCCACTGGTAATTGTATGGCCCTGTACCGCCATATCCCTGAGCGAGTGCACGGCCATCGTTGTAGCCGTAACAAGTGACATCTCTGGTTTCAACATCTGCACTAACCACGCTGTCGGGTTCGTCAACATATACCTGACCGAAACCTGTACAGCCTTCCTGGTCAGTTGCAATTACACTATAAAAGCCTTCCGGGATATTGTCATAGGGATTTCCGTAAAAAGCGCCATCATTCCAGGCATAGGTGAAATCTTCCATACTGTCACCGTTTCCTCCGGATGCAATGGCGAGGGCTTGCCCACTGTTTTCTCCTTTACAGAGAACATCCTGTACCTGGAAATCTATGGTGATGGCATCCGGCTGGTTAAGGCTGATGGTGTCTGTGCCTGTACAGCCCCAGTTGTCCGTAACCTCCACAGCATATATTCCTGCCGATAAGCCGGTAATAGTCTGGCTTGTGTCAGCTGTGTTCCAGTCAAAAGAGAACGGAATTTCTCCGTCATCCATCATGGCTGATATGCTGCCGTCTGCTGAGCCGTAACAACTGACAGGTGATGAAACAGTCAGACTGGGATGTATTTCTCCAACACTTTCAACCATGATTTGCTCTGCATGCGTACACCCGTGGCTGTCGGTGACAACTACTGTGTGGATACCTGCAGGCATGTCATTTATAATCCCTGATGTATGTCCCGATGACCAGGAATAGGAATATGCTGGTGTGCCTCCTGTTGTAGATGTGACAACTGTTCCCGGCTGATTGTTACACTGTACCGGCTCAATGTCAAAGCTCATGTCAATGGTATCGGGGGAGGTGATTTCTACAGAATCAATATATATACAGTCATTGCTGTCTGTAACTGTTACATGCCACCAGCCGCTGTCCAGATTGATGGCAGTATCTGTAACTGAATGCTCAGGATTATCCCAGGCATACTGATAGGGTGGGGTTCCGGTACTTGTGTCCATGTGAATAACGGCATATCCATCTTCGGAAGTGGGGCAGCTGGTTTCAAAACTTTCAAGTGTAGCACTCATTGCCGCCGGCTCATATACTACAAGAGAATCATTGGCTGTACATCCGTTGACATCAACAACAGAGAGATAATAGATATCTGCACCAAGATTGTTCAGATACGGCCCGTTTTGAATGGTATCTCCCGTGCTGTTGGTCCATATTATGCTCAGAGGCATACTTCCGCCGGAAATACTTGCAAGTACTGAACCGTCTGTATCACCATGGCAGTTCAGTATTAGACTGTCAGGCAAATCAATGAGCAGACTGTCAGGTTCATATATCCTTACAGAATCCAAAATCTGACAATTGTTGGCATCTGTTATTTCCAGGCTGTGCCATCCGGGAGTAAGTCCGGTAACAATGCTGTCTGTGCCGGGAGTACCACCGTCCCAGCTGTAGTTATATGGTGGGGTGCCGCCGTTAACTATGGCCTCAATGATGCCATCATTGCTGCCATTGCAGCTGATGTTTTCCGTGCTGAACTGGAGATCAAGCTCCGGCGGCTGGCTGATGATGAAATTTATGATTTCTGTACATCCGTAATGATCGGTTATCTCTAAAGTGAAATTTCCGGCCCTGAGATTTGTTATGGTATGGCTGCCTGGTGAAATATCAGAAAGCTGGCCTTCATTCCCTGTACCATTTGTCCAGTAAACATCATATAATTCCGTACCACCGGTGAATTGCAATATGCCCTGAGCATCATTGTCACCATAGCATGCCAGTGAGTCGGTCTGGGTGAAATCTGCCGAAATCGGAGATGCCGGCTGGGGAACAAGCAGGCTTGTATCATAAACACAGGCATTGTTATCGGTCACAACTATTTCATATACTCCGGCTTCGGCATTGAAAAGCGCAGGGAAGTTGTTGTCAAGGCTGTCACCTTCGTGTATCCACTGATAATCATAAGGACTGCTGCCACCTGCAGGAAATAACTGCACACTACCGGTCGCATCACCATAACAATAAACAGAATCCACACTGCCATTAAATGTAAAGGGCAGGGGTTCGCTGATGCTGACTAATAAGGTGTCTTCAATGCAGGCATGTGTATCTGTAAAAGCAAGATAGTAATTACCCTGGCTCAGGTTACCGATGCTGTCGGTACCTGTGGCAATCACTGAATATGTGCTGTCCATCCATGTATAGCTGTAGGGGGGCGTACCGCCCGTAGCACTGGCTTCAATATAACCGTCATCGCTTCCAAAACAGGTGATGTCACCATAATCAGCAATGGTTATTTCCAGACTGTCCGGTTGGGTGATGATGATGCTGGTGTCTATCGTGCAGGTGCTGTCATCCACAACCGTAAGCAAATAATTGCCTGCCGGGATATTGCTGATATATTCTGTTGTGTCAATGATGATACCGGGGTCTGATAATTCTGACCATTGGTAGCTGTAGGGCGGAGCTCCACCGCTGACATCTACATCAATCCATGCGGATGAGTCATTGTAGCACCGGACATGTTGCATACTGTCTACGCTGATTGACAGTTGAGGTGGTTGAATAATACTGACCGAGTCAAAGTTTTGATATCCGTTGGCATCAGTAAGGGTAACATAATATGTGCCGGCCGGTACAGGCATGAGCAGGCTGTCATTCCATATGTTGTTTCCGTCGCTGTCTTCCCAGTAATAATCCCAGGGCTCAACTCCACCATGTGCCTGTATCCATGCTGCACCTGTTGTATCACCATAGCATTGAATGTCTTCGGTTGCAATGGTATGGGTAAGTTCGGCAGGTTCATCAATTTTTACAGTGTCAATATCAATACAGCCATTCGCGTCTGTTACTGTGACATAATAATTGCCTCCGGTTTGATTTAGCAGGGAATCTTCCGTGGAAAGAATATTCCCCGGGTCGTTTGCAGCTTCCCATGCATAGGTATAAGAGGCTGTGCCACCTTCCGGTTCTGTCCAGGCATAACCATCACTTGCTCCAAAACCCGAAGTGCTTACTGCGTATGAATTTGTGAAAAGTGTGTCGGGTTGCGGTACAAACACTGAATCTGTAATAACACAGGAATTGTCATCAGTAAGTGTGAGGTAATATGTACTGCTGATAAGTCCGGTGATGCTGTCAGTGTTGCCAATGATGTTCCCGGCTGTATCGTTCCATATGAAGTCATATGGTGGCGTTCCGCCGCTGATATCTGCATAAACAGAGCCTTCATTTCCGCCAAAACATAAAGGCGTGGCGGTAATCTGAATATCTGAAATGATGGAATCAGGTTGATCTACTGATACAATGGTATCTGCCGTACATCCATTGGCATCGTAAATGCTAAGGGGATAATCACCGGCCGGAATGTTATACAATGTATCGTTGGTTGAGGTATAGCCCAGCCAGTCAATGGTATAGCCCGGTGTTCCACCGGAGATACTGATGGCTGCCATGCCATCATTTCCACCGTGGCATGTGACCTGCTGACTATAGGTGGCATCAATTTCCAGTAAAGGAGGTTGGTTGATGGTGACCGTTGTATCCCACTGATAGCCGAGGGAGTCTTCAATTGTTAATGTGTAATCGCCTGCAGGTATGTTTTCTACTATTGATGAGTCGCTGATCGGAATACCGGAAGAGTTTTCCCAGCTGTATGTGTAGCCCGGAGTTCCGCCGTAAGCTTCTGCTGTGAGCATTCCTGTCGAATCCGGAGCGCAAAGGACATCCTGATGTTCAATGATGCTTCCTCCCAGGGGATCGTCCGGTTCAGTAATGAACACAACTTCTGACCATTGACATCCGTTGGCATCTGTCACTGTTACCGTATAGCTGCCGGCATACAATGAGTCTGCAGTTTGTTCTGTTGAAATCACGGTACCCGGATCAGCGTTGTTTTCCCATGCGTAAGTGTAAGAAGCTGTTCCACCCACGGGCGTAACTGTTGCCGAACCATCATTGTTTCCCCAGGTAGAAACATTGGTTTGGGTGATGCTGCCGTCCAGCAATGCCGGTTCTGTAATTTCAATGCTGTCAAGTGCTGTGCATGAATTGGCATCGGTAATGTAAAGATAATACCAGCCTGCTTCAACATTTATCAGGGTGTCGGATAAAGAAATGATGAAATTGTCTTCATCTTCCCACTGATAGTTATATCCGGGTGTTCCTCCGCTTAGGCCGGCTGCAGCGGAGGCATTGCTGTCACCGTAGCAATCAGGAGTAGCTGTTACCTGAAGATCAATATTAATTTCATCGGGATGTGTTATGGTGATGCTGGTGTCCTGCATGCAGTTATTCTGGTCGCTAACCTGAACAGTGTATGTTCCTGCCGGAGCATTGCTGATGTTATCGGTGGTCGAGTTTGATGGATCATCCCACAGGTAATCATAGCCTGGTACGCCTCCTTCAACACTGATGCTTGCTGCACCGGAAGAATCACCGTAGCATTGATTATAACTGGTTATGCTGTATCCGGTGATTTGCAGCAGGGGAGGTTGTGAAATATTTATTGTAGTATCCCAGGTATAGCCGTTATTATCTTCAATGGTCAGGTAATATGTTCCTGCTGGGAGGTCTGATACAGATTGTCCTGTGGCTGTCCAGCCTGACACAGTGTTTTCCCAGAAATACGTGTAGGGTGGGGTGGCACCATAAGCCTGGGCAGTCAATGCACCGCTTGAATCGGGAGCACATAAAACATCCTGATGCAAGGTGATGTCACCTCCCAGCGGATCATCAGGCTCATCAATGCTAACAGATCCTGTCCAGATACATCCATTGGCATCAGTTATGGTCAGGTTGTATGTGCCCGCGTAGAGGTTGTCGGCTGTCTGGTCTGTTGAAATGATATTGCCCGGATCATCAGCGTTTTCCCATGCATAATCATATTCTGGTGTTCCTCCGGATGGATTGGCAGTAGCCGAACCATCATTGTTTCCCCAGGTACTCACATCAATGTGGGTGATGTTGCCGGTCAGTACAGGTGGTTGATTGATGCTTGCACTGGCGGTCTCATTACAATTGTTGCTATCGGTAACTGTAAGATAATAATTGCCTGCACTGAGATTTTGTGCTGAGTCATCCAGTGAAACCTGATTTCCGAGTGCATCCCTCCAGATGTATGTGTAGCCTGGTGTGCCTCCGCTGACCTGAGCAACAGCCAGGCCATTGCTGTCGGCGTTACACAGAACATCTTCTGTCAGAATATTGATATCTAAGGCTGGTGGATCATTCAGAACAATGGTGTTTTCTGCAGAGCAGTTATTATCGTCTGTTACCGTGACAGTATAGGTTCCTGCTGAGAGGTTTGACGGGCTTTGTGATGTGTTTCCTGCGATAGGATCATCCCAAAGATAAGTGTAAGGTCCTGTTCCGCCTGAAGGATTGGCAGTCAGTCCGCCATCAGTCATGCCGGGGCAGGAGGGAAGGCTGTCAATACTGATGCTTACAGACAATGCGTCTGCCGGTTCACTGATTGCTGCGTTCATGGTAGCTGGTCCGCAGTTGTTGCTGTCTGTCAAACTGATTTCATAGATACCGGCAGGAACATCGCTTAAGTCGTCTGATGTTTCAGACAAAGAAATACCCGACTCGTTTACCCATGTGTAGGTATAGGGAGGTGTGCCACCCTGAGGTGTTGTATAAATGCTTCCGCTTGCTTCTCCGGTGCACAGTACATCAGTAATGCTGTCAACAGTAATGGTAAGGGGAGGAGGTTCATTGAGTGTCTGGGTGAGTACAATTTCACAATTGTAGCTGTCAGTGACTGTCATTTCGTAGGTGCCTGCAGGTATGGAATCCAGGATGGCAGAATTTTCTGATGCATATCCGTCCCATGTATAGGTGTAGGGAAAACCTCCATTACTGGCACTTACGATAATTTCACCATCTGCACCGCCGTTGCAACTGACATGTGTAGTGTCTGTTACACTTGCGCTTAACGTGTTGGGATCAACAGGGACAAAAAGGTTGAGTTCCAGTTCGCAGCTGCCCTGATCGTAAATTGTAACTTCATAGTTTCCTGTGGCCAGATTCTGTGCGGTATCATCCGTGGAAACAGCCGGATTCCAGTTGTATGTGTAGGGAGGTGTTCCGCCATCCGGATTAAGAATGATTTCACCATCATTGTTACTTGCACAAGTGACAGGTGTGATGTCCGGGCTGGCCGACAAACCGTCTGCAGGTTGTCCGATGGTAACTGTCATATCTCTTTCGCATCCCCAGTCATCAATGATTGTAACATCATAATCTCCTGCCGTGACATTGGTAATCTGTGTTCCCGACCCGTTGGGATGGTCCCATACAAAACTGTACGGAGGCATACCACCGGAACCTTCTACTTCGGCTGAGCCGTCATCAACACCAACACAGCTTGCATCGGTTACATTTACCAGGTTGATTTCCAATTCTGTATCGGGCTGATTCAGGATGATGCTTGTTGTGTCTGTACATCCTGAGCTGTCAGTGAGTGTCAATTGGTATGTCCCTGCGGGTAATCCTGAAATGTCTTGAACCCCGGCGGTTAGTCCGGATAGCGAACCGGATTCGCTGCCATTGTTCCAGTCTACAGTATAATTGGGTGTTCCTCCGCCAATGTCAATGGTAATGACCCCGTCACTGCCGTTGTAGCAACTGACATTGCTGGTGGATGTTACAAGGAAACTCAATGCCGGAGGTTCATCAAGGGTAAATGATTCTGTTGTGGTACAGCCATGGGCATCTGTGATTTCCATGCTATAGTTTCCTGCTTCAAGATTGGAAAGGATATGGGATCCTGCCGTAAGATTGGTTTCCGTGCCACTGTCAATGCCATTGTCCCAGCTCATGGTATACAATTCTGTTCCACCGGCAATAGTATATTGGACTGAGCCATCGGTTTCGCCAAAACAGCTGATGTCATTGAGATCATCAAAAATAAGGCTAAGTTCATCAGGTTCATTCAGGGTAAATGTTACGCTTTGAGTACAGCCCAGATCATCTGTGACATCTATGGTGTAATCTCCTGCAGGAATATTATTGACCTGATGCGGGCCGCCTGCTGATCCTGTGAAAGAACCACTGTCAGTGCCATTGGTCCAGTCAATATCATAACTTGCTGTACCCCCCATAACCCTGATTACAAAAGCGCCGTTACTGTCACCGTAACAATCCGGTTCATTGGTTACATTGATATCTATGGTGATTTCCGGATTTACGGTGATGATTTCTGCATCAGATCCTTCACATCCGTTGACGTCGGACACAGTAAGATTGAAGGTGTCTGTGGCTGTCAGATCAATTGTGTGGACCGGCTGATTGGATAAACCATGATCCCACATATATGTGTAATTGGGTGTTCCTCCGCTGACACTTGCTGACAGAGTAGTGCTTTCATTGAAGCAGATGCTGTCGGGGAAAGCCGTGAGACTAACCGAAGGGGTATCGTTGACAGTAACAATTGTTTGTGCTTCTGCAGAGCAGCTGTTTGCATCATTTACGCTTACTTCATACAATGTGGAACTGTCCGGAGAAACATAATGGCTGTTGCCTGGCCCAAGTGAGGGTGTCCAGGTGTATGTGTAAGCCGGTGTTCCGCCTGTGGTGGTGGCTTCCAATAAACTGCTGTCTCCCTGGCAGATAAGATCAGAAGATGCTGTTAAGCTGATTTGTGGTGTTGGTTGAATGTTTACGATAACAGTATCATATGCCTGACAGCCATTGGCATCTGTAAGTTCAACCTCATAAATCGTAGTGCTGTCGGGAGTTACAGTGTGGCTTTGACCGGCTCCTATGCCACTGTCCCATAAATATGTGTATCCGGGTAATCCACCTGAGCCTGAGGCACTGAGTATGCTGCTATCACCTTCGCAAATTTCGCCAGGTGAAGCTGTAGCGGTGACATCAGGTGCAGGAAAGACATCTACGCTTACCGAATCAATTCCGGTACAGCCAAAATCATCTGTTATTGTTGCAGTATAGGTCGTGCTGACAGTCGGACTGACAATATGGGTGTCGCCCTCACCCAGTCCATTGTCGAAGATGATGGTGTAGGGAGCGGTACCTCCCACAGGTGTTCCTGTGATGGTAGTCTCTTCGCCTTCGCAAAGCGGATTGGGTGTTGCAGTGATGTCAATGCCGGGATTGGGATTTACCAACAGGTCAATCTGGGCTGTTGAAGAGCAATTGTTGTCATCAGTGATACTAACTTCATAGGTCTCTGTTGATGCCGGGCTGACAATGTGTGAGTCACCACTGCCAAGACCGTCACTCCATTCGTAGGTGTATGGAGAGGTGCCGTTGCTTCCTGTAACTGATAGTGTGGAGGATTCTCCTTCACAAATTGGATTCGGTGTGGCTTCTGGTGTTGCCACCGGTGCTTCCCATGTATTAACAGTCACCTGTGCAAGGGCATTACAGCCGTTGGCATCAGCAACCTGAACTGTATAGGTAATGTCACCGGATGGATAGACAGTGTGATTCTGACCGTTGCCCAGGCCCTGATTCCATATGTATGTATATGGCCCTGTTGTACCTCCTGCCAATGCACTGAGGTTAACAGAATCTCCCGCACAGACAGTGTCGGGTGTAGCAGATGCTGTGAGATTGGGTGTGGGATGTACCGTGACACTTATGCTGTCTTCTGCTGTGCATCCATTGTCATCTGAAATGGTAACGATGTAGGTCTGGTCGCTGGTGGGAGAAACTGTCTGGGTAGGACCAACCCCAAGGCCGCTGTTCCACTGGAATGAATAAGGGGGAACGCCATCCGATCCGGAAGCGTGAAGATCAGTAGATTCTCCTTCACAAATTGGATTGGGCAGAGCATCAACGCTAAGTACAGGTAAATTGTTCACTGTTACTGTGATGCTGTCAATATCCTGACAACCATAATCGTCAGTTACTGTGGCTGTATAGGTGGTTGTCGCTGTAGGCGTATCCCAATGAGAGTCTCCGCTGCCCAGGCCCTGATTCCAGTCATAGCTATAGGGACTGCTGCCCCCGTCGGCACTGGCACTTAAAAGGACATTCTCACTGCTGCATAAGGGCTCAGGATTTGCTGACAGTAGCAGATCCGGAGATTGAACAACGGATATACTTACCTGGTCAGTGGCTGAACATCCGTTTGCATCTGTAATGCTTACTGTATATGTGGTGTCTGATGCGGGTGTGGCACTTTGGTCTGATCCGCTGCCCAAACCATTGTCCCAGGAAAACGTGTAAGGTGCAGTGCCACCAGATCCCGTGGCTGACAATAATGTGGTGTCTCCACTGCAGATATTTGCCGGTGAGGCACTGGCAGTAACTGTAGGTACGTCAGCTACGGTTACGGTAATCTGGTCCGTTGTGGAACAACCAAAAGCATCAGTAACTGTAAGCCCGTAGGTAGTACTGTCTGATGGAGAAACCGTGGGCTCTTCAATTGTACCCAGACCGTTGTCCCAAAGGAATGTGTATGGACTGCTGCCCCCGTCCGGGTTCGGATATAATGTGCTGTTGCCTGATCCGCAGATCGGATTTGGTATTGCTTCCGGATTTGTTGTGGGTAATTCGTTGACAGTTACAGTCACAGTTCCACTTGAAGTACAGCCGTTGGCATCTGTAACCGTCACGGTATAATCAGTTGTGCTTGCCGGATAAACAACATGTGTCTGACCGTTGCCCAGCCCATTATTCCAGTTGTAGGTATAGGGCGATGTACCTCCTGTGCCTGTAATATCCAGTGTAGTGCTGTCTCCGTAGCATATCGTGTCGGGTGATGCTGTTGGACTGGCCGGCGGCATATCTGTTACATCAATGGTAAGCATATCTGAGGAGGTACAGCCATTACCATCCTGCACAGTTACCGTATAGTCCGTAGTAGCTGCGGGTGTGACCGTATGGTTTTGGCCTGAACCAAGTCCGTTGTCCCAAATGTAGGCGTACACCGGCACTGTGCCACTGCCTGTTGCACTCAAGTCTGTGGATTCTCCCGGACAAATGGGATTGTCTGATGCACTGGCTGTGACATTTGGAGTGGGATGGACTGTTAAATCAATTACTGATGATGCGGTACAGCCATTATCATCACTGATGGTGACTTCGTAGCTTGTACTGGCAATTGGTGAAACGGTGTGTGTGGAGCCTACGCCCAGTCCATGGTTCCACAAAAAGCTGTAAGGGGGAAGTCCCTGAGTTCCACTGGCAGACAGGGTGGAATTTTCTCCTTCACAAATGGGATTGGGTGCTGCACTTGCGGTGATAGCAGGATTTTCATTTACTGTTACATCAATACTGGCTGAATCCTGACAACCATTGCTGTCAGTAACAGTGGCAGAGTAAGTGGTTGAGCTGTCAGGTGTGGCAACCTGGGTGTCTCCTGCACCAAGTCCATGATCCCAGTTGTATGAATAGCCGGGGGCTCCTCCGGTTGCAGATGCTGTGAGATTTACAATTTCACTGGCGCAAATGGGATTTGGGTCCGCATCCAGGTTGATTTCAGGAGTATCATACACTCCAACCAAAACCTGATCAACAGCTGTACAACCAGATGAGTCTGTAACGGTAACCGTGTACATATCCGTTGCATCTGGATAGATGGTGTGACTGGCGCCTGCACCAAGCCCATGGTCCCAGGTAAAAATGTAGGGTGATGTCCCTCCACTGGCCACTGCAGAAAGGTTTGTAGATTCTCCTTCACAGATCGGATTGGGCGCAGCCGATGCTGTCACATCCGGCGAACTGCTTAACAGAATTGTAATACTGTCCGTTGTTGTACAACCATTGGCATCTGTTACCGTCAGATGATATGTTGTATTGGTGACTGGAGTTACTGTCGGATTTTGTACATTTCCCAGTCCGTTATCCCACTGAAAAACAAAGGGCGGATTGCCACCTGAGAGGTTGGTTGTAATGTCTGAAGAACCGCCGTCGCAAATCGGGTTTGGATCTGCAGTGAGCGTTATATCCGGTAGTTCACGTGTGTTTACAGTAAGTTCAGCCTGAGATGTACAGCCATTGTCATCAGTAATAATCACATTGTAATCCGTACTGATATCGGGTGTTACCGTGTGATTGTCACCGGAGCCCAGCCCATTGTTCCAGAAATAGGTGTAGGGAGCTGTTCCATCTGTGCCGCTCACTGTTAAGTCGGAATCATCTCCGGGACAAATCGTGTCCGGACTGGCAACCGGATGTGCTGTTGGCAGTTCCAGCGTACTGACATCAACCGAATTGGTCGCTGAACAACCATTGTCATCAAATACTGTTACATGATAAGTGGTAGGGCCTGAGGGATTATCTGTTTGAATTGGCCCGGAGCCCAGTCCATTGTCCCAGAAATAAGTGTATGGACCGGTTGTGCCGCTACCCGTAGCCTCTAAAGTGACCGTTTCCAGTTCACAAACCGGGTCTGGGGTAGCTGTGGCAGTTACAGTGGGCAATTCGTTCAGTGTAATTGTAATATCATCTGTGGCTGTACAGCCATTATCATCACTTACAGTTACTGTATAAGTCTGGTCTGAGTCCGGAAAAACCGTATGATCGGCGCCAACGCCTAACCCGTGATCCCATTCATAACTGTAGGGTGCAATGCCATCTGTAGAGGTAACACTCAGATCGCTTGGCTGATTTTCACATAAAACTGCCGGAGTAGCTGTTGCAGTGGGGACAGGCAAGTCCAGTACGTTTACTGTGATACTGCCTGCAACCGTACATCCGTTGTCATCAGTGACGGTAACCGAGTAAGTGATTGTGTCTGATGGTGTAACAAAATGATTGGCACCTCCCCCCAGTCCATTGTCCCAGTTGTATGTGTACGGGGCTGAACCACCGCTGACAGCGGCATTTAGATTTGTGCTTTCTCCCTGGCAAATTTCAGCCGGACTGGCAGTTACACTTACTACCGGGTTATCAAACACATCAAGGCTTACCTGGCTAGTGTCTGAGCACCCGTTGCTGTCACTGATGGTCAGGGTATAAGTGCTTGTTGAGGACGGGCTTACATTTTGCAATGCGCCTTCACCCAGGCCGTTATCCCAGGTATAGATATATGGTGATGTGCCGCCTGAACCGCTACCTGTCAGGTTTGCATTTTCACCAGAACATATCGGATTGGGTGTGGCAGAGGCAGAAGCTGTGGGATTTGCATTGACAGTTAGTCCAATGACATCTTCCACTGTACAACCATATGCATCAGTAACGGTAATGGAATAAGTTTCATTTGATGGAGGATATACAGTGTGTGATGAGCCGGAACCCAGGCCATGATCCCAGTTGTATGAGTAGGGTGCATTCCCTCCCACGGGATTGGCGCTTATTATTGAGGAATCTCCTTCGCAGATGGGATTCGGACTTGCGGAAAGGCCGGCAGATGGATTTTCAAAAACATAGAGGGTTACAGAATCTGTAGAAGTGCTTCCCAGACTGTCAGTTATGGTCACATGGTAGATTGTTGTAGTAGCCGGACTTACATTGTGTGTGCTGCCCGTGCCAAGGCCGTTGTCCCAGGTATATGTGTACGGAGCAGTGCCGAGTGAGCCAATGGCTTCAAGGGTGCTTTGTTCTCCCTCGCAGATGCTGTCAGGCGTGGCCATAGCTGTAACAGTGGGACTTCCCTTGTCTGTATCTTCTCCGGATAGTGTATGAAGAGCCTGCTCAGTTTGACCATTAACAAATGAATGTTGAAAACTCAACAAGAATATCAGAATGATTTTTGCTATATAACTAAAAGCCAGCCTTTTCATTTACACCCTCTTTGTTTTGCAAATTAGCCTTTACTGATGGGAAAACCAAATATTCTTCTCCTTTTTTGTTAGACGAAAAAAAATATGAAAAGTTGCTAAAAAGAATGACTATGGTTTAATTATTCAAAGTTCCTGTTTTGTTTTGTGTCTGAAAAAAAGGTAATGTTAAGAAAATCAGTGATAAAGTATAGGTCTTATTTGATGATATATCTACTGATTATGATACTTTACATGGGACAATATTCGTAAAAAAAAGCATAGTTTTTTGAAAATAATTTTTTCTCAATCATGAAGAGCTTCTTCCTGGATTTCTCAATTGTTTTCATTACAGAGATGTCTGGCAATTAAAACATGGGTTTATAATTGTTGGATTTTTTTTGTCCTCTGCTGAGAAAGTAAGCAAGTGTGATTTCGTGGGCGCCGCTTGAAGCACTCATCATGCGACTTGTCACAATATCATAGGAATAAAGAAAAAGGAATTCCTTATATTGATAACCGACATTGAGGACAATGGCATCACCCAAACTGTAAGTGAGGCCTGCCAGCATTGCGTCGTTGTATTCCAGTATGCCTGTAAGGTCAAAGCGCAGCGGTCCTCCGGATGCAAATTCCGTTAGAATGCTTGCGTGAATCATGGCTTGTCTGCCGGCTTTGAAATGTCCGCCTCCGGTGAAAAAGTAATGCCTTTTTGCATGTATGCTGCCTGAATTTTCGGCATATAACCTGAATTTTGATTCAAATAACTGCATGGCTGAGAGTCCGGCATACAGACTTGAATTATTCAGCATAATCCCGGCATTGGCATCCGGTTTCCAGCTTTTTCCTGACAGACTGGCTGACACCAGTTCATCATCTTCGTCGTACAAATCCATCATTGACCCGTCCAGCTGAGCCTGCATGATGGACCAGGCAATACCAAAACTCATTCGCCATTCCCTGTTGATCTCAAGTTGGTAGGCATAGGACAGATTGAAAAGCAGATTCCTGGTGGCCCCGATAAGGTCATTGGAAACCGTAAGGCCGGCTGCCATATCATCCATAAAACGGTAAGTGCCAGAAAGGCTTGACGTGGTGGGAGCTCCCTCAAACCCTACCCACTGGCTTCTGTGATTTAACATGATATCAGGCTTGTAGTTATCAAAAGCATAAGCAGGGTTGCTGTAATACTGGCCGAATACAGCATGTCTGAATTGAGGGATCTGTTGTGCCTTCAGGTCTGAATTCATCAGCCCAAAAATCAATAAAAACAGTATGGCATATAAGTTTTTCATCATTAGCGGATAATTGTCAAATGTCCCTTTTTAACATCCCTGCCGTTGCCAAGGTCCAGAATGTAAAAATATGTTCCATCAGGTAAATCTTTTCCTTTGTACGTTCCGTCCCAGTCGTTTTGATAGCCTTCCCTGTAAAATATCTCCTGACCGTTACGGTTCAGTATCCAGACTTCAGAATATGGGAATTCCCCGATGTTTTCCACAACCCATGTGTCATTTTTGCCATCGCCGTTCGGTGTGATGGTATTGTGGATGATGACACAGTATTCAGCTTCTTCTACATCAATTTCAACCACCTTGTTGCAGTCGTTAAAATCTGTAATGGTCAGGCTGTGAAAACCATCCCTGATATTGCTGATTTCATCATCAAAAGAGCCGGTAGACCATGCATAACTGTATGGTGGAGTACCTCCCTCCGGATCGCTGCTGATCTCACCATCAAATTCTGCTGAGCAGGAAGGAGAAATGATTTCCAGCCCCGGATCGATGCTGTCAGGTTCTTCAATTTTTATCCGCACTGTGTCCGAACAATAATAAACATCATGTGCATAAATGTTGTACCAGCCCGCCGGCAACTGATTGACTGTGTCGCCTTCACGGATAAGTGTTTCCTCTTCATTATACCATTGATAGGTGAGGGGTGGAAAACCATCGGGAAGATGTGCAAAAGCTGTGGCTGTAGAATCTCCGTAACAAAGAATTTCATCAATAATCCCTGCAGTAGCGTTGATATCACCCGTGCGGGAAACTTCCACTGTGCTGCTGTCCTGACATGCATGATCATCGGTTACTGTAATACCAACCACCCCGAGTGGCAGTGAATCCGGTTCGGGACCTGTTTCTCCGTTACTCCAAATGAATTCATACGGAGGCGTGCCGCCATCTGCTTCAGCATATCCTGTACCTGGTGCTACCCCACATTCTACAGGTTCTGTACTCAGGTTTTCCAATTCCAGCTTATGTGGTTCTGTCAGGGTAATGTAGTGCTGGTTGTTACAATCCTGTGCATCTACAACTGAAACAGAATATTCAACGCCGGCATCCATGTTATAGGCAAGGCTGTCTTCACATTCCGTACCATCTGACCATGTGTAAGTGTAAGGTTCTGTTCCTCCACTTACATGGGCAATTACTGAACCATCTTCAAGCCCGTGACAGGATATATTATTAGTATCGGTAAAACTGATGCTGAGATTATCAGGCTCGTCAATTGCAATATTTTCAGTATAGAGACAGTCATGAGAATCTGTAATGCTAACCGGATAAGTGCCTGCTGACAGATGATTAATGGAGTCCACATTTTGCAATCCCGGTTCTCCTGCCCAGTCGATGGTGTATGGTGGAGTGCCGCCGGAGGGAGATATGGAAAGCCAGCCGTCATGAAGTCCCTGACAAGTGGCATCCGATGTGTTTACTGTCAGCTCAAGGGTGTCAGGTTGGGTAATGTAGGCAGAGATTGTATCTTCACATCCGTGGGAATCTGTGACCGTGGCCATGTAAAAGCCGGGAGATAAATCACCAAGCGAATCCGTATCCAGGTTAAGGTTGTGGAACCAGCGGTAGGAATAGGGCGCAGTTCCGCCCTCTGGATGCAAGGTTATACAGCCATCCGCATCACCATTACAGGTAATGTCTGAATCTGTGGCGCTGACAACCAGACTGTCAGGCTGTACCACTTCAATGTCTTCTGACAACACGCAGCCGTTGTTGTCGGTAATGGATACAGTATATATGCCACCGGGTATGTTTTCAGGATGATAACCCTCCAGACCGGGATCATCCCACGCAATGCTGTAGGGTGGAGTACCATCATAAGGAGTAACTGATATTGCGCCGTCCGTGTCACTGTGACAGGTCACCGGTGTGCTTGTATAATCCATAGCCAGCTCTGTGGGTGGTTCGGAAAGATATAAGGAATCAATAACCGAACATCCCATCCAGTCTGAGATGGTTACATAGTGCATGCCTGCGGGCAGGTTGTATGCACTGTCTTCACCAAGGCCATCGGGCTGGCTGCCTGCTGACCATTCATAAAAATATGGAGGGGTGCCTCCGTATACATCTGTTGTAATAACACCGGTATGCGCACCGTGACACAAAATATCAGTGCCGCTGAGAGAGTGTATGATGGGTGGATTGATGTCCACGGTATAATCATCTTCCGTTGTACATCCGTAATCATCGGTCGCGGTGACACTGTAATAGCCCGGTTCAGCATACAATGAGTCAAGGCTGTGCATGATGCCGGTGTGAACTTCTCCTGTGCTCCACTCATATGTGAGGGGAGCCAGATCTTCTGTTGCCTGTGCGTAAATATATCCCACTGTGTCACCATAACAATATGAGCCCTGAGTGATATACATGTTCAGGTTAAGCTCCGATTTGTCGAATGGCACAATATAGGTGCCCGGAAAAACCGTATCCTGAATGAAGTTTTCCATCTCCCAGGTTTCATTAAACCAGGTCAGGTCGGCACTGCCGATGGGAATTTCCCACTCAAATAGCGGCCCGATTTCCCAGGGACCAATGTCTTTGGCGCCGTTTTTGTCTTCCTCAATCTCCACTCCTGGTGAAGCAATGGCCGGTGCTGATGCAAGAATGACTGTGTCTCCGGATACAATTTCCGGCAATTCAAAACCAGGCAATGTGGCAGGTTCTATGGCCTGTTTAAATGGGGTTTCTATTTCAATGGAGACAGTGAGCGCATCTATGGAAATTACAAATGATAAACTGTCCCAGGTGTGATTGGTGATTGTGGGAGAAATATCATATTCTACTCCAACGTACATGGAATCTTCGTAGGGAGCTTCCCCGTGGCAGGGATAAGTAATTGTGAGATCATGACCTACGGGCACAGCTATGGTATCCTCCGTGCCGGTTTCGTATAGCGCGTCCCCGTTATCCGGATCGGTAATTTCATAATCCATATCTATGGGAAAAGAAAGATTTGCCCAGATGGTGGGGCAAAACGAAATGTCCTGATGCATGTAATTGTACACATCAAATTCTGCACCCAGCAATTCATAGGCAATATTGGCATTGATATCTCCCAGTGGTGTTTCCATGGGATAAACGATGGTATCGTTGAGGAATTCCAGGGCTGCTTGTATATTATCTCCGTCAGGCGGTGGTATCAATCCTGCCATGCTGTGCAGAAAATGTATGATATCTACATTGACATTCATATACAGGCTGTCACCTGAAGCAATCAGACACTGGGTGTCATCTTCAATATAATCTTCAGTTTCAACATAAGGCAGTGTTACCCAGGCTGTCATACCAATGTCAAACCAGTCCTCAATGATAATGGAATCGTTGTAATCGTGACAAAACTGAAACTCTCCGTCTTCCCAGCAGGGGTAAACCGAGTAGTTGGGATCGGAAATTGCATCAATGTGAAAAAGGGTGTCCAGACTATATGGTACAGATATATTCGGTGGTATCAGATGTGTTGTGTCACAACCAAAGACACAGACAATGAAATCCATATACGGATCAATCATATATTCCAGGTCCAGTGTTGTAACACCTACCGGTGGAAAAGTTGTGGACAGGTCCCAGCCATCCTGTACTTCATACCAGGTGCTGATGGTGGTTTGCCCGCCATAATCAAAACTGTCATCAATGGGGAAATCCAGTGTGATATTTACCGGATAATCCAGATCAAAGGAGCCTGTATTAAAGCCGTGGGCTTCGTAGGTAGAGGATAGTAAAGCATCTATACCGGTAACAAAGCCTACGCCAAACTCCTGACCAAATATTTCTGTGATTTCCGTAAATCCCCACTCTTCATCAATATTAACATCGAAAAAGGTGTGCTCTACATTAATATCATAGGAAGAGTCAGGCCCCCACATGTTCTGATCGTAGGCAGAATAGTGTATGAAATGTTGCAACTGATTGTCATCCTGGGCAAAGCCGGTAATCATACAAATGACAAAAATAACGCTTATTGCTGATTTTCTTCTCATGATTTATCCCCGGCTTACGGTTTTCAGACTGGCAACAATTGGTTTATATATCAATCCCTCAACGATTGTCGGATAATTGATGTTTATCCAGACAGTGTTATTAATGCCTGTGAAAAAGAAGATTCGCCGGTAATTTTCTTCGCCGGCTGTGTATTTTGTCAGATACAACTTGCCTGTATCTCCGTTGTGTAGCCGAATCCTTTCAGATTTTATTAGTTCAAATCCCTGTTCTTTGAAATAGTTTTTGCTCAGCGATTTAATCACCGTTTCACAACAGACATTATGGATTTCAATCACCTGAATGCTGGTAGATGATCCCTTGTGAATAAACCCATTGATTGATGGCTGAACATCAAAATCCGCCGGTGGTGCAATATGGACATTCGTATTCGGAACCTCAGTTTTGGGTGCATTGCTTTTGTCCAGTCTTGCCCTTTGTTTTTCGGAAAAATCCTCTAAAGCTTCGGTCTGAGCAGCAGATGCAAAAGAGATCATTACTGCCCACATGGTCAGTAACAGGTATTTTGGTTTCATAGGCTTCTGGTTTTTCATGGTAAACATACAAAAAAATGCTGAAAATCATAAGATTTCCATAAAATAAACTGGTTCTGAAAAAAATTATGAATACAGCACATATAACAAAACCTGTTATTTTGTAAATTAAACATATCCCTTTTTATTAATCTCCCCAAATTAATGGCAGGCTTCTTTAAACCGTGTTTAAATAATACCTGAACCCCAAATATACAATAATTTTATGATATATAATATTATTTTTGCGGATATGAATTTCCGGAGATTGCTTAAACGGTTTCTTGTGTGGAGATTACGCCATGTGAGCGACAGGGTTTTTATATCCGTTCTTGCTGTGTTGGTTGGCATTACAGCAGGTCTGGTTGCTGTAATTATAAAAAACACCGTACACTATATTCAGTATCTTTTAAAAGACTGGTTTTATGCCGAAACCGAAAATCCTCTCTTTATTTTTTATCCCATCATCGGAATTCTGCTTGCTGTAATAGTGGCGAGATATTTTATTCGAAGAAAGGTCGGTCACGGAATTCCTACAGTTTTATTTTCCATCAGCCGTACCAACGGAAAAATCAGAGCTCACAACATGTATTCTTCCATCATTACCTCAGCACTGACTGTAGGATTTGGTGGTTCTGTGGGGCTGGAGGGGCCTACAGTTGCCACGGGTGCGGCATACGGCAGCAACATCGGTCGTTTATTTCATCTCAATTATAAGCAGATTGTCCTTCTCCTGGGATGTGCCTGTACCGGTGCCATGGCCGCTATCTTTAAAGCCCCCGTGGCAGCCATTGTCTTTGCTCTGGAAGTAATTATGCTGGATCTTACCATGGCATCCCTGGTACCTTTGCTGCTGGCATCGGCTTCTGCTGTAGTTACATCATACCTCTTTATGGGACAAAATGTGCTCTATCCCGTGGAGTTGATTGATGCCTTCAATATTTCAGACCTTCCGTTTTACGTGATACTCGGCATATTTACCGGTTTTCTTTCTGTGTACTTTACCAAAATGTACATGTATGTCGGCCGTGTTTTTTCCAGAATTCATTCCTGGGTATGGAAACTCGTGGCCGGAGGAATTGTCCTGGGACTGTTGATTTTTATGTTTCCAAGTCTTTACGGTGAAGGGTACGAAGCCATCAATGCTGCACTCAGTGGTAGCGATGAGTACATGTTTAGGAATACTTTTTATTTTGATTATCAGGACCAGATTGGTGTAATTATTCTGATATTTTTGCTCACCCTTTTGTTTAAAGTGATTGCAACTGCGGTTACATTCAATAGTGGCGGGGTTGGAGGAATCTTTGCTCCATCACTCTTTCTGGGCGCCAATCTCGGACTTATGTTCAGCTATGTTACCCGGTGGTTCGGATGGGACGTATCCGGTACCAATTTTGCACTGGTGGGTATGGCCGGAACCATTGCCGGTATCATTCATGCCCCATTAACTGCCATTTTCCTCATCGCAGAAATAACCGGGGGATACGAATTGTTTGTGCCATTGATGGTTGTTTCAGCAATATCATATGCGACCGTGCGGGTATTCACTGCCAATTCTGTGTATACCATACAGCTTGCCAGTCGTGGTGATTTGATGACACATCACAAAGACAAAGCTGTCATGTCAATGTTGAAGATTGAAAATCTCATAGAAACAGATTTTAAAAAATTGTATGAAGAAGATACACTCGGTGATGTAGTGAAACAGATTTCAAAATCCAAACGAAACCTTTTCCCTGTGCTAAATCAGGACAATGAACTACAAGGCATTGTAGTACTGGACGATATTCGTGATATTATTTTCAAACCGGAAATGTACGATTCTCTCTCTGTAAGGGAGATTATGATTTCTCCAAAACCATACCTCGTGCAAATAAATGAAAATATGGAGCAGGTGGCTGAAAAATTCCAATTGACAGGGAACTTCAACCTGCCCGTGGTTTCCGGGAAAAAATATGTGGGATTTATTTCAAGGGCCAAGGTTTTCTCAAATTACCGGCGTTTGCTCAAAAAGTTTTCTGACGATTAATCATGCCTGCAAAAAGGAACATGTGGCACGCTTGATTAGCTGGCGAATTCAACATGCAAATAACAGACTGTTTTTCCTGGGATGTGCTATATGTGTTGGTATTTCTTCAACTGGAAAATATGTTTGATGAACAGTATTACCACAATACCTGGGTGCCTAACCTCATGCGCATCCCGCCTGAAAATATTCAACCGACAGATAGTATGCAGGAGGTAATGAACAAATTCAGAAAAGCAGATGCATGGAACCTTCCGGTTGTTGATGATGGCAAATACGTGGGAATCATCTCAAAATCCAGTCTGTTCTCCGCTTACAGAGAACAACTGATGGACATCTCCGAAAATTGGTTTTGTAACAGACAATTTGCTTATTCTTCCTTGTCTGCCCGGTGGCAACGCAGGTAAATGATGGCAGAGCCAGTCCCGAAAACAAAAAACATAACACCTGCCAGAAAAAGAGCCGCCTGCAAACTGTATAAATCGGAATACCAGCCAAGAAACGGACCGGTGATGGCAAAGAAAATACGAATGATAAAATTCCTCACTGACAATACCGTTGCCCGCTTGTCCGAGTCGGTAAGGCGATTGATGTAATCTTTGAGAACCGGTGTAGCAACACCACGGGTGAAATAAAAAAGTACAACAAAGGGAATCACCCACAGACTGTTGAATACCGACATGGCAGCATAGCCAACGCCCACAAACAACATAATCCCCATGATGGTTTTGATGTCGCCCAGCTTTTCCTCTATGCGATAAGCTATCAGGCTTGTCAGACCAACAATCAGATTGAGAACTGCCCAGGCAATCCCGATTTCAGCTTTGGAAAACATCAGGATTTTATCCATATAGGGCTGAATAAACCAGGCCATTGTTAATGTAGCGCATCCTGCTATGGAAGAAAATACAATGTTGTATCGCAAAACCTTATTGTCAAACAAAGCATGTCTGACAATGCGAAGGATTTTTTTCATACTGCCCTTCTGCAGGTCTTTGTGTCTCTTGGGCTCTTTTAGTGTGATGGCCGCAGGAATGGCTATGGCAGCAACAGCAATTTGTACCTGAAAGGGTAAGCGCAGACTTGCCTCGGCAAGCAATCCACCAAGCAGTGCTGCCAGTGTCTCTGCAAAATTTCCCAGCGACAATACCCGGCCTTCATATTTGAGGTATTTTTTCTCTCGATTTTTACTCAGCAGGGTATCATAAAGCATGGCCGAATCTGCGCCTGATACAAAACTCTGACCCACTCCCAGGGTGAGCTCAGCAAACAGAAACCCCCAGAATCCAAAAGAAAAACTGTAAATTACAAAACCCAGTGTTCCCAAAATGGCGCCGACAATCAAGGTGTTTTTCCTGCCCCACATATCCGCAGCATATCCCGAAGGAATCTCCATGGCAACAATGGCAACAGAATATACTGCCTGTAACAGCAAAACTTCACGCATTCCAAGCCCGTTTTCCTGGTAAAACAGAACAATAATGGGCATGGTCAACATAAACCATTTGGCGATTTTTATCAGGTACAGCCGCGGTATGTTTCCCTGCAGATTTTTCACGTCCGGCAAAGATAGCACAGCTTTAAATCATTCCAATCAAAAGAAAATAATTCCTTGGTTTTATCAGGAGAATACCATTTTTCAGTAGTATATCTTTTGTGTTGAGAATCTTATTTCCGGATTGCTTGTGTCGCACGCGGTACGGCCACCCTGCAAGAGGAAGATGGAATCAATATAAATTGCCGGCCTGATAATTGAGTTTAATCTCAGCTGAATGAAATTTTCCGGCATTTTTTGGTACTTTTGTTTTGCAAAGATTTTATATCATGACATTCAATCAGATTCTCAATGATATCGAAAAAAGAATTTTTCACCCGGTTTACCTCCTGTCGGGCGAAGAGGCCTATTTTATCGATGCAATCGTCGATAAAATCATGGATACCGTGCTGACTGAAAGTGAAAAATCCTTCAACCAAACGGTCCTGTACGGGAAAGATACCAATGCATACGAAATCAATGAAGTAGCCAGAAGATTTCCCATGATGTCAAATCATCAACTCGTGGTAATTAAAGAAGCCCAGGAGCTGAAAGATTTTAAAAAACTTGAATCCTATGTCAGTGACCCGCTGAAAAGTACCATACTTGTCTTTGCTTTTAAATACAAGAAAGTAGATAAGCGCCTGAAAGTGGTGAAAAATATTGCCAAAAATGGGTTGGCTTTTGAAGCAAAACGGGTGTATGATAACAAAATACCGGAATGGATTGAAACATATGTGACCAACAAAGATTTACGTATTGAGCCTAAAGCTACTATGCTCATCTCTGAAAACGTGGGTGCCAGTCTTTCCAAAATTGTCAATGAGCTCAATAAGCTTATAATCAGTATGCCAGAGGATGAAAAAACCATCACTGCAGCAAGGGTGGAAAAAAATATCGGCATCAGCAGAGAATACAATATCTTTGAACTGCAAAGAGCCATCGGAAGCCGCGATAAGCAAAAAGCATACAGGATCATTGACTTTTTTGGCAAAAACTCAAAAAATCATCCTGCAGTACTGACCATAACAATGTTGTATAGTTATTTTAAAAAACTACTCATCCTGAAAACACTGAAGGAGAACTCACGAAATGCCGTTGCAGCAGCCATCGGCGTTGCTCCGTTCTTCGTCCAGGAATACCAGTCGGCTGCTCACAAATACAGCATGAAAAGCCTCGTTATTATTGTTTCTGTTCTCAGGGAATATGACCTTAAAGTAAAAGGTCTGGGCGCAGTCAGTATCCCCGAAGGCGAACTCATGCGGGAAATGATGTTTAAAATTTTGCATGCATAATGGAAAGCGCACTTATCATAATCATCGCTGTCACGGGAATTGTTTCTTACATGACCTGGCAAAAAGAAGAATTATTTAAAAAATTCATGTTTAACCCATATGCGGTTATTCATAAAAAACAATACTTTAGAATTATAACACATGCTTTCCTGCATGGCAGTTGGTTGCATCTGATTATCAATATGCTGGTATTGTATTCCTTCGGCAGGGTGGTTTTGCTGTTTTTCCAGAATCATGATGCATTCAGCAGCATGCCATTGTTTCATTTTTTGGTATTGTATTTTGGCAGTATCGTGTTTTCAAGTCTGTATACCCTGGCCAAACATAAGGATAACCCGGATTATAATTCCGTGGGTGCCTCTGGTGCCGTTTCTGCCGTGATATTTACCAGCATTTTCTTTATTCCATGGCATCCGGTGTACCTGTTTGCCATTATTCCTGTGCCGGGCATTGTTTTTGGTGCTCTCTACCTGGTCTATTCATGGCACATGAGCAAAAAAGGCCAGGACAACATCGGTCATGATGCCCATTTCTGGGGGGCTGTATTTGGTTTTGCCTATCCTTTGATGGTCAGTCCTGAACTGATTCAGGAATTTTTTAGTAAATTGCTTGCTGTTAATATCGGATAATTATGGCAACAAAAGCGGTATTTCTCGACAGGGACGGGGTCGTCAACAAGGAAATTGGCGATTATGTGAAAGATCTGAATGATTTTCAGGTTAATTCCGGAGTACTGCAGGCCATCAAAAAACTCAAAACAGCGGGATTTATCGTAGTCATCATCAGCAATCAGGGAGGAATTGCCCGAGGCCTTTACAATAAAAATATGCTGGGCTGCCTTCATGATATCCTATGTCAGCAATTGGAACATATGGATACATTCCTTGATGAAATTTATGTCTGTCCGCATCATGATGCGATGGAAAAATGTCTGTGCCGGAAACCTTCCGGCCTCCTCCTTGAAAAGGCCATAGCACGTTTTGATGTGGATAAAAAGCAGGCTGTGTTTATCGGCGATGCCGACAGGGATGTTGAGGCTGCTCAAAATGCAGGAATCAAAGGGATAAAAATCGAATCCAACAGCAATATACTGTTACTCACAGAGAATCTGATTTCAGAATTTTCCCGGTAAAATCTGTTGATATGTCCAGACACATTATTTATAATGGAGAACTGACAAAGAATGAACAGTTGTTTAATGCAGAACATCCGCTGATTCAGGGAACCAATGCCCTGCGGTTTACATGGTTTGTCATGTCATCAGCCCTGCCTTTTTATCAGGATGAATTCAGACGCATCAAAGCGTTTGCAGAAAAGAAAGGACTGAAATTGCCGGGATGGATGACTGCCAGTACATTTGCCCAGGATATTCACCACCTTTTCCAAATGAACAGAATCTACCAGGGTGGCTTGCTCAGCATGCTTGTCTATGCTGATGACCCGGCCGAAAGTGCTGAATACATCATGACCGCCAAAGTCAGACACAATAAAAAATTTATTCTCAATGAAGATGGTTTTCTTATTGATGTGTTCCGGAAAAACCGCATTTACTCAAAATCTGCCGAAGTATACGATACCGGCCTGTCTCCGACAGAGACTTCAGCCTTGTTTGATATGCACTCAGGCCGCCTGAATCAAATGGTGATTCTCAATGAAAATTACCATGTCTCACGATTTGTGGGAGCCAATTTCATGATGATAAAAAATGATGTTGCCTACAGCCCGGCCATTGACGAAGGTGCCATGGATGACATCATGAGACAAAAAACCATTGAAGCATGCCTGAACCTGGGCATAAAAGTCCATGCCGATTGCATACTGCATGTCAATGAAATCAAGTCTGCCAGTGAGATTCTGGTGCTGCATCCTGTACAGGGAGTCCAGTGGGTTGTGGGATACAGTGAAAAACGCTACTACAGGCGCAACTCCCCGGCTATAACTGATGAAATCAACCGCCTGTTTTTTGGTGAAAGTGACAATATATCATAAAAAAGGCTGTATGCTAAGCAGCGTACAGCCTTTTTTATGATATGTTTTGTCAGTATTTTTTATCTGGGTGTGTATGTTTCCCTGACAGCTTCACCACCAGGAACATTGCTTGCACTTACATTATAATGCAATTCTACTGTGACCACATCTCCGTGGGAATTGAAATATGCCCGTGATCTTGGCAGGTCGCTATCGTCATCAATCCCCCTGATGGTATGGGTTACTTCATGAACAGAATCAACAAATGTCTGTGTAGGAATGTGCAAATAATCGTAACGTGTCATCAGTGGCATGGCCTGTGAATAATACATTTCTTCATAAAATGGGACGTCAGAATCATCCCTTGAACCCAACCAGCCAATGGTTGTGCTGGGACTGCTTGTCGGATCAGTGATGTCTTCGGAATGCTCCGGTGAATACAGATAACCGTTAATTTTCAAATAAATGCCGTCGCCATCTACATCATGCACATAGGCTTTGGAAAAACGTACAACACCGGCTGTTCTGTTATCGGGTGATATGCGTGATGTAAATGTTGTATCATTGATTTGGGCATAATCCCCTTCAACATCATATGTGCCGTCTATTACTTCAGAGGGATTGGTAACCCTTACCGTGCGTACTTCTTCTGATTCATTTCCTGCCTGGTCAGTGGCTGTGTATGTGATTTCAAAATCACCTGTGCTGCGAACCCTGCCATCGGGAGTCAGGCTGATTTCATCTTCAAAATCACTTTCCAGCTCTATGTCATCCTGATAATCCTTATTGTCCTCAACGAAAACTCCGGGGTCTTCAAAATGCTGATACAGTAAGATGGTTGTATCCTGATGCAGGTCCATTGATTCCGGGAAAAGTATCCGTGGGGCACTTTCATCATCACCAGGACAACCGGTGAATAAAATCAAACCGGCTATAGAGCTCAATATCACAAAGATGTTAATAAATCGTTTCATAATTTTTTCAATTAGGATTTGTGCTAAGATACAATATTTTCTTTTTGTGGAAAACTTTTTAAAGGTTTTTTTATTTGACAACATCATTAATACGCAGAAACCCAGGAAATATTGACAGTATATTTCGCCATTTGTGATTTCCGTCCCACCGGCATGAGACCTTCGCTACAAGCAAAACATAACGCCTGAAGTGTGATAATTATCAGGCTTGAATGATAGAAAACATACAAGTATATGAAATGTATATATGATCGGCTTTAATAGTGAAATTAATTTTATAACTTTGTTTTTGATTAAATGATATTGTAACCCGTTTTTCAATCAAACCAAACTATGAATATTCACGAACATCAGGCAAAGCAATTATTCAGGAATTTTGGTGTGCCTGTGCTGGAGGGATTTCCTGCCAAAACACCACAAGAGGCACGACAAGCTGCGGAAAAACTCACATCTGCTAAATACGTAGTGAAAGCCCAGATTCATGCCGGGGGCAGAGGTAAGGCCGGTGGAGTGAAAATTGCCGGTTCACCGGAAGAAGTAGAATCCGTAGCTGCTGAAATGCTGGGAATGACCCTGGTGACACATCAGACAGGGCCCGAAGGTAAAAAAGTGAAAAAATTGTACGTGGAAGCCGGTGCTGCCATTAAAGATGAATTTTATCTGGGCATTACGCTGGACAGACAACTGGAAATGCCTGTGATGATGGCTTCTGTCGAAGGTGGTGTGGAAATAGAAAAAGTGGCTGCCAAAACACCGGAGAAAATTCTGAAAGCTGCAATCAATCCTTTGTTTGGACTTCAGAACTTTCAAATCCGGCAACTTGCCTTTGACCTTGGCCTCAGTAAAACGCAAATGAAACACTTTGCAAAATTTGCTGCAGCTCTTTACAAAGCATATATCGAAAAAGATGCCAGCCTGATTGAAATCAACCCACTGGCATTGCTCGACGATGACAGGCTCATCGCCCTGGATGCCAAAATGGGTTTCGATGATAATGCACTATTCCGGCAAAATGATATTGTCGAAATGCGGGACTTTAACGAGGAAGAACCCACCGAAACTGAAGCCGGAAATTATGGGATGAGTTATGTAAAACTCGATGGAAATGTTGGCTGTATGGTCAATGGTGCCGGTCTGGCAATGTCCACCATGGATATCATCAAACATAAAGGTGGAGAACCTGCAAATTTTCTTGATGTAGGCGGTGGGGCAAGTGCCGAAACTGTGGCCAAAGGCATGGAGATTATCCTCAGTGATAAAAATGTCAAAGCCATATTTATCAATATTTTTGGCGGCATTGTCCGTTGTGACCGAATTGCCAACGGTATCATAGAAGCCACCAAAAATGTGAAAATCAATGTGCCGGTAGTGGTTCGCCTGGATGGCACCAATGCAAGCGAAGCTGCAGAAATTCTGCGGAAATCCGGTATTGAGCAGCTTGTGACTGCCGATGATCTTAACGATGGCGCCGAAAAAGCAGTAGAAATTGTGAAAAAATAAAAAAACCATGAGCATATTAGTAAATAAAAACTCCAAAGTAATCGTCCAGGGATTTACAGGAAAAGAAGGTAGCTTTCATGCCGGACAATGTATAGATTACGGCACCAATATTGTCGGTGGCGTGACACCTGGCAAAGGTGGGACAAAACATCTGAATAAACCGGTTTTCAATACCGTAAAAGAAGCTCGTGATGCAACAGGCGCTAATGTTTCACTAATATTTGTGCCTCCGGCTTTTGCCGCAGATTCCATCATGGAGGCCGCAGATGCTGGCATTGAACTGGTAGTATGTATCACAGAAGGCATTCCGGTGAAGGATATGCTCTACGTGAAAAAATACCTAAATGACTCCGGTACACAAATGATCGGCCCCAATTGCCCGGGAATTATCACCGCTGATGAAGCTAAAATCGGCATCATGCCGGGATTTGTGTTCAGAAAGGGTAGGGTAGGCCTGATTTCAAAATCCGGAACCCTTACCTACGAGGCTGCCAACCAGGTAGTGAAAGCAGGGTACGGAATATCTACCGGAATTGGTATCGGCGGAGATCCAATCATCGGATATTCATATATAGAGTTGCTTGAGAAATTTGAAGGTGATCCGGATACCGATGCAGTGGTTATCATTGGTGAGATTGGCGGCGACCTGGAAATAAAAGCAGCAGAATACATTAAAAATCATATCACCAAACCCGTGGTAGCCTTTATCGCAGGACAAACAGCCCCGAAAGGAAAACGCATGGGACATGCCGGCGCTATCATTGCAGGCAGCAAAGGTACCGCCGAAGAAAAAATCATTGCATTGAAAAATGCCGGGGTAATGGTGGCAGATACAGCCGCTGAAATTGGAAATACGCTGGCCCGGGCTATGAAATGAATCATGGTGCATGTTGTATAACAGGCCAAATAGCGGAAAATATTTTTATATTTGAAAATAACAATCTGATTTAACCCAATCCGCATTATGAGGGAAATTGACGTTTCAAAGCTGACAAAAGTCATTCGGGATTTATCCATTGAGGCCTCTGTTGTGGCCAATGACGACCTTGTGGATGCTCTTAACAAAGCACACAATAGTGAATCTTCTCCTGTAGGAAAAGCTGTCCTGGGGCAATTGATTGAAAACATTGATATTGCCAAAAAGGACAAAACCCCCATTTGTCAGGATACCGGCTTTACCGTTATTTATTTGGATGTGGGGCAGGACGTGCACTTTACCGGTGGTGACCTTACCGAAGCCATCAATAAAGGTGTGGCCGAAGGATATGTTGAAGGCTACCTGAGGAAATCCATTGTCGCAAACCCCATCACCGATCCGAAAAATACCGGTGACAATACTCCGGCCATCATCCATACACACATTGTTCCGGGCGATGAGGTGAAAATTACTCTCCTGCCTAAGGGCGGCGGATCAGAAAACATGAGCCGCCTGAAAATGATGAAACCCGCCGATGGTGTGGAAGGGATTAAAGATTTTGTGATCGAAACCGTTTCCCAGGCAGGTGGAAATCCCTGTCCGCCAACCGTCATAGGTGTTGGTGTCGGCGGTACTTTCGACCATGTGGCATGGCTGGCCAAAAAAGCCATATCCCGGCGCTTCGGTCAGCGGCATCCCAATCCCCAAATTGCCGGATATGAGACCCAATGGCTGAAGGAAATCAATAAACTCGGCATCGGCCCTGCCGGCCTGGGAGGTAATACCACCTCACTGGAATTGTTTATCGAAGAACACCCCAGACATATAGCCACCTTTCCTGTGGCCGTGAATATTCAGTGTCATGCTGCCAGGGTAAAAACTGCAACCATTTAAACAGGGAGGAACCATGAGCATAAAACTTGAAACACCCTTAAGCGATAAAAAAGTAAAAGAACTCAAAATCGGTGATGAAGTATTTCTGTCAGGAACCATATATACCGCCAGAGATGCCGCTCACAAAAAACTTGTCGATCTGCTGCATCAGGGAAAAGAACTCCCTTTCAATGTCGAGGGCAGTGTGATATTTTATGTCGGCCCTTCACCCGCCCAACCCGGACAGGTGATCGGTGCTGCCGGTCCTACCACCAGCTACCGCATGGATCCCTTTGTAGAAGATATGCTAAAGGCGGGGATGAAAGGTATGATAGGAAAAGGCGCCAGATCAAAACCGGTTATTCAAAATCTGAAAGAACATTGCGGCGTGTATTTCGGTGCAACAGGAGGTGCGGCCGCCCTGTTGGCAAAAACCATCAAAAAAGCCGAAGTCATTGCTTTCGATGAACTTGGCCCTGAAGCTGTCAGGAAACTGGAGGTTAAAGATATGCCGCTGATTGTTATCAACGATTGCACCGGTAAGGATTTGTATGAAGAAGGCAGAAATGCCTGGGCTGAATAATTTCGTTTAATGTTTTAATTGTGTATGCTATGAGCAATTTCTTTTCATCTTCCATTGGGAAAAAATTTATTATGAGTATCACAGGATTGTTCCTGATACTCTTTCTTATCGTGCATCTCACGGTAAATTCCATGATCGTGTTTGACAGTACCGGCGTATTGTTTAACAAAGCCGCTCATTTTATGGCTTCCGACCCCGTCATAAGTGTGGTGGAACCCATTCTGGCCATTGGCTTGATTCTTCACTTTGTTTTTGCATCGGTCATCACTTGGCAAAACCAGCGCAAACGGGATGTGAATTACCCAGCCCTCGGGAGGTACAAAAAACGCGATGCTTCTGCCGGTAGCAACTGGCCATCCAGAAACATGTATATCCTGGGAGCTGTGATTCTGATTTTCCTTGTGATTCACCTGATCAACTTCTTCTGGAAAATGAGATTTACCGGCGACCCTCTGCTTCACGAAGCTACAGGACTGGGTTCAGGTGTAGAAAACGCCTATGCCCTGGTGACAACAAAATTTGTCGAATGGAAATGGCTTGTCGTCATCTATGTGCTGGGAGCCATTGCTCTGGGTCTGCACCTCTATCACGGCGTATGGTCTGCTTTTCAGACACTGGGCTGGAGCAACCGGAAATGGCGCAGCATCTGGAATGTTGTCGGTGTAATCATCAGCCTGATTTTTGCTGGTGGCTTTGCGTTCATTCCACTTTACGTGATGATTCAATCAATGGTTTAACCGTATAAAATCCTCAATTATAATGGCTGTATTAAACTCAAAAATACCCGACGGACCACTTGCTGAAAAGTGGACAAAACATAAAAATTCCCTCAGACTTGTCAGTCCTGCCAACAAAAAGAAAATGGATATCATTATGATCGGTACAGGCGTGGCTGGTGCTGCAGCTGCAGCAAGCCTGGGCGAAATGGGATACAACGTCAAACTGTTTTGTTTTCAGGATTCCCCGCGACGTGCACACAGTGTTGCTGCACAGGGAGGTATCAACGCATCAAAAAACTACCGCAATGATAACGACTCCGATTACCGCCTTTTTCATGATATGCTTAAAGGTGGTGATTTTCGCGCAAGAGAAGCCAATGTATACCGTGCCGCAGAAGTAAGCAACAACATCATTGATCAGCTTACAGCCCAGGGTGTACCATTTGCACGGGAGTATGGTGGAACACTGGCCACAAGATCATTTGGCGGCGTACAGGTTTCCCGTACATTTTATGCATCCGGCCAGACTGGCCAGCAGGTGCTGCTTGGTTCTTACTCCGCACTGAAGCGGCAAATTGCCAAAGGAACCGTAACCATGTATGAGCGCCGGCAAATGCTGGAACTTGTCCTCAAAGATGGTAAGGCCCGGGGTATTGTCTGTCGTAACCTGGTGACAGGTGAAATGGAACGCTACTCCGGACATGCTGTGGTCATGGCCACAGGTGGATACGGAACAATTTACTTCCTGTCAACTCTGGCGGTGAATTCCAGTGGTGCAGCCGCTTATGCCGCCTATAAAAAAGGCGCTTTCTTCGCCAACCCGAGCTTCATACAAATTCACCCTTCCTGCATCCCGCAAATGAACGAATACCAGTCAAAACTGACACTGATGTCGGAATCTTTGCGTAATGATGGCCGCGTATGGGTACCCAAACAAAAAATTGACAAAAGAAAGCCCGGAGACATTCCCACAGAAGATCGTGATTATTATCTCGAACGAAGATATCCGGCATTTGGTAATCTTGTGCCCCGGGATATCGCTTCCAGAGCAGCCAAAGAGCGCTGTGATGCCGGCTATGGTGTGGGTGAAACAGGCTATGCTGTATATCTTGACTTTGCTGATGCCATCAAAGAACAAGGCAAAAAAGTTATCAAAAATAAATATGGTAACCTCTTTGACCTGTATCAGAAAATTACCGGTGAAAATCCATACAAACAACCTATGAAAATTTATCCCGCCGGGCATTATACCATGGGTGGATTGTGGGTAGATTATAATCTGATGACCACCATTCCCGGACTGTATGCCATTGGAGAGGCTAACTTTTCAGATCATGGCGCAAATCGTCTCGGTGCCAGCTCGCTCATGCAGGGTTCCGGAGATGGTTATTTTATCCTGCCTTACACCATTGGTGATTATCTGGCAGATGAGATCAAAACACCACGCCTTTCTACCGATGACCCGGAATTTGAGAAAGCCGAAAAAGAAGCCAAAACACGCATTGACAGACTTATGAATATCAAGGGAAATACATCGCCCCTGACATTCCATAAAGAACTTGGAAAAGTCATGTGGGATTATGCCGGGATGGAACGCAATGAAAAAGGCCTGAAAGAAGGGCTGAAAAAAGTGGATGAACTGGAAGAACGGTTTTATAAAGACCTCAAAATCACTGGCTTCACTGACAGCATGAATCAACCCATGGAAAAAGCCCTGCGTGTGGCCGCCTCATTTGAAATATCCCGCCTGATGTTGCGTGATGCACTCAATCGTGATGAGTCCTGTGGGGCACATTTCCGGGAAGAACATCAAACCGAAGAGGGTGAAGCTCTGCGTGATGATGAAAAATTTATGTACGTTGCGGCCTGGGAATATCAGGGTGACGGAAAAGAACCCAAATTGCATAAGGAAGCGCTGAAGTTTGAACATGTAAAACCTACACAGCGCAGTTACAAATAATGGACGGATTGTTTAAAGCTTAAATCAGCAATACGATGAAACTAACACTCAAAGTCTGGCGACAAAAAAGCCCCAAAGATAAAGGCAGGTTTGAAACCTATCAGCTAAACAATGCATCTCAGGACATGACCTTTCCGGAAATGCTGGATGCTCTGAATGAACAACTCATTGAGGAAGGAGTTGATACCATCGCCTTTGAGCATGATTGCAGGGAAGGCATCTGCGGAAGCTGTGCCATGATGATCAATGGACGGCCTCACGGACCGGGTGAGGAAACCACTACATGTCAACTGAACATGAAAGCCTTTACAGATGCAGATGTTATCACCGTAGAACCCTGGCGTGCTCAGTCTTTTCCTGTCATCAAAGATCTCGTGGTGGACCGCTCTGCCTTCGAAAAAATCATGGAAGCCGGTGGATTTGTCAATGTGGATGTTGGATCTGCACCTGATGCCAATACCTACCCGATTCCCAAAAATAAAGCAGATGAAGCTTTTGATGCCGCTGCATGCATCGGCTGTGGAGCCTGTGTGGCCGCCTGTAAAAACTCATCAGCCATGCTCTTTGTGGCCGCCAAAGTATCACAATACGCCCTCCTGCCACAGGGCAGATCCGAAGGTGTGAAACGGGCATGGAGCATGGTTTCCAAAATGGATGAACTTGGCTTTGGCTCCTGTACCAACACCGGCGCCTGTGAAGCAGAATGTCCAAAAGGTGTTAGCCTTGCCCATATTGCACGGCTTAACCGCGAATTTATTAAAGCCGGATTCACAAAACTTGCGGCCGAAAAACAATAACCTAAAACAGCTTTTATATCATGGAAAAAATTAAATTGGACCTTAGTAACCTTGATAACGCTTTTCCCGACAATTTCACGGAAGAGCAAATTGCCAAAGCAAAAACCCGCTTTCTGAAAAACCTTGCCAAAACCGGACATAAGTTCTTCGGCGGTAAAATTCAAACCATACCAAAAGCCGCCGTCCCTGGTTTTAACTGGTTTAACGTATGGTATACCCCCGGTGTGTCAGAAATATCCACCAGCATACGCGATGACAACAACGCTTCCTTTGACCTCTCCAACCGCGGAAATATGGTGGCCGTTGTCAGCGATTCTACCCGTGTGCTGGGCGATGGTGACGTGACGCCTCCCGGTGGCCTTGGCGTAATGGAAGGCAAAGCCTTTTTGATGAAATACCTGGGCGGCGTTGATGCCGTGGCACTTTGCGTGGACAGCACCAATGAAAAAGGAGAAAAAGACCCCGATAAAATCATCGAATTTGTCAAAATGCTGCAACCTTCTTTTGGCGCAATAAATCTCGAAGATATTTCACAACCCAATTGCTTTAAAGTGCTGGATACATTGCGTGATGAATGTGAAATTCCAGTATGGCATGATGATGCACAGGGAACAGCGTCTGTTACTCTTGCCGGTTTAATCAACGCCCTGAAAATCGCCGGCAAGAAAATGGAAGACGTGAAAATCACCCTGCTGGGTGCCGGCGCATCCAACACTACCATCGCCCGTTTGATTGTAGCTGCCGGTGGCGATCCGAAAAAAATGATCCTCTTTGATTCCAAAGGCGGACTGCATAAAGACCGTACAGATATCAGAGAAGATAAAGCCTTTTACAGGAAATGGGAGCTGTGCGAAACAACCAATCCAGATAAAATCGATGATTTCGGAGAAGCCATGAAAGGTGCTGATGTGCTGATCGCATTGTCCAAACCCGGTCCGGATACCGTAAAACCCGAGTGGATATCCTCCATGGCCGATAAATCAATTGTATTTACCTGCGCCAATCCTGTGCCGGAAATATACCCCTATGCCGCCAAAGAAGCCGGAGCTTACATTGTAGCTACCGGACGCGGAGATTTCCCCAACCAGGTGAACAATTCCCTGGGTTTTCCTGGAATTCTCAAAGGCGCCCTAATGGTGCGTGCCCGCAAAATTACAGATAATATGGCCGTGGCAGCAGCCGAATCCCTGGCAAAATATGCCGAAAAACGCGGCATGAACAAAGATGATATCATTCCGAAAATGGACGAATCTGCTGTATTCCCCGAGGAAGCAGCTGATGTGGCCATGCAGGCAATCAAGGATGGGGTTGCCCGCGTTGAAATCAGCAGGGAGGAAGCTTATGAGGCCGCCAAAAAGGATATTGATTATTCCCGCGGGCTTACACACCACCTGATGGATGAAAATTATATCGATACTGTACCACAAGAACTCCTGGATGATGCTCTCAAGGCAGCCATTGATGAAGTGAAATAAAACTCTTATCGTAAAATACAAAGGCACTCCGGATTATGTCGGGGTGCTTTTTGTTTTGAACGATCGTGATGATTAGGGCGTACCCCACCATACGGCGGGTCGGTCTGCCTGCCAGCCAGTGTTGTATTTTATATTGTGGGCAGGCTGGCGGCTTTTATCTGCACAGCCGGAGAGCTGCAATCGAACGTGTAGCTATGATCTTCCCCTGTCAGCTATGCTGCAAAGATACTCCACTCGGGGAAGGCATTCAGTTCAAACTGCGTGACTGGGAGAGATGCACCGCTCATATTCCTATTTATTATGGGCTGTTTACATTCATCAATTATCAAAACTTCACACTCAAGCCATACATGAGAAACCAGGCTTTTGTCATATTATACTCTTCATAAGTGAATTCAGAATAGACACCAACATGTTTAAATGGATAAAAGGCCGCACCTGAACCAAAGGCATAGTATAAGTTATGCACTCTGTGTGCTGGTACGATTTCAGTTGTTCCATTCATATGCAAAGTGTATTCCCTAATAAAAGTAGTTGCTACTCCACCTTTGGCTGTCAGGTAAAAATCAAACCTGAAATCATCAGCTTTAATAAAAAACGGTAATATCTGAAAATTACAATTTACATTGTATTTTAACGAACTATTATGGCCTAAACCAGAGAACGAATATGCAGCATTCACGCCAAGCTCCATATTTTCTATAATGCCATAATGTACACCCAAATGATAATACGGATAAGTTAATGCTCCTGGATTATTACTTATTTTTGTTTGATAGGCAAGCTTAATGTTCCACCTGTTTTTTATGTAGGAATCCTGTGCAGACATCTGCAGAATAACAAATGAAAAAATCAAGGTAATCAGTAGTTTAGTTTTCATATCTCAACCAGTTTTTTAGCGATAAATTTTCAAATTTACTTTTTACATCTTCTTTCCCAAAATACACTTTGTATGATACACCCCTAATAAGATCACCAGTAATAAATGTAACTTCTTCATGTCAAGCATGGTTAAAAAATCGTGTCTGTTTCGTATTCTGAGTATGAGCACATGATGCCGTAACCATCATCAATGTTTGAGTACAGATTAACAGGCATGACGTATGTATTTGAGAAATCAGGGTATCTGCCTACCTCATAAGCACCAATGCTGTTCAGATAGGTGTAATAATTGTAATCCACCGTTCTCAACTTAACCTGAAAAGCCATGGAAATCATATCATGCGGATAATAAGACGAACCCCGAATAATACCAAGCTCTTTTTCAAGAAATTCGCCGGATTCATTGATGTTGTTAATTGTGCCAATTTGAGTATAACCTTGTTCTGTATAATAATATGGATCGTATTGGGGTGGGTGCCTCTCAACATAAACTTTGGCATAAACAACCCCATACATATCTTTATTCGGGTCATTCTTTAATTTGATGCGCAGCAAAGGACATGACTGTCCCTCTTCATCAACCCAACCAAAAGGTTCAACACTAGCATCATGGATTTCGATGGGTTGTGGCACAACACAGGAAGACGTCACAATTTCTTCACCGGGTACTGCCACTGTCAGATTTAAGCTGTCATTTGCCTGAGCAATGTAATCCGAGAGGTACTCACCATTTCCATGATGGGTAAATGCAATATCATCACCGGCTTGATTATACATTGTCACATCCGCATTTTCGATGGTTTCAAGCGGGTTTTCATTGAGTTCGTCTGTGTATGCCAGATATACTTTCACCGAATCGCCTGCTGCGATGATGGTATTGACAGTTACCGCATTTTCAAACTCAGGAAACTCGTCTTGCACGAGTTCACGTCAAGACGTGAGTGGAATTCCTACAAGCATCACTGCCACAGCAATTGATTTGACTCCTGATTTTTTCATAGTGATTGGCGTTTAAGCATACTGGCATTCAGAATCCGTTTTAACGTCTTTGGTTTGTATGATCATCATAAGCTTTTCCTTTTCAAATTATCATTCTGCCCTACTGTGCTATTCCGCCTAAGTCGTTGGCTTTTGACGGTGATAGCTTTCCTGACAAATTGTGAATAATGCCTCACAGCTAAGAACCGTGGGGCTTTTCGGAGCGCTTTCCTGTCCACCAATGAAAAAGGTAGCCACGAAGAACGAACCTTGCGGAATCCGCCTGAGGCGGACCGCCCCTTGTTTTCGTAGGTGCTGTTAGCATTTGTTATTCTTTTAATATCTTTATAAAATCAATTTTTTCTTTCTGTTCGATTTTCAATACATAAATTCCTTTGCCAAGAGGTGTAATATTGGTAGTTTTTGTTTCACTTCCATTTATTCTGTCTTGAAATAATTTCTGTCCAGCTATGTCATACAGGCATATTGAAATCAAATCTTCGCTTTGATTATGTATTATTAAATTATCAGATGTTGGATTTGGATATACTTCAACCTCTAATTCTTTTTTCTGAGAAGGTACATTATCGTATAAAACTTCAGGGTATATTCTTATAAATGGTGGAGAAAATGTATCCAAAATAAAAAGGGTATCAATTTCCTGATAATCATAATATTCTGTCAAAATTTCTGAGTGTGCCTGACATTGGGTGTCATATAGTAAAAACGCAGTCCACCAGGTACCTGGAAAATTAAATTCAGTTATTTCAACTATGACAGGATATTCATAAGCATTTACATAGAAAGTGAAATTACTATTTTCAGGCAATGTAGCTCCCACAGCAGGTCTGAAATCAATCTTCAGATCATGATTAACTGAATAATTTAAAGGAGAATACCATATATAATATGCACACATTGTATCTCTTATTATTGACCTGATTTCAAGGCTGTCACAGGAAATTCCGTAGTAATCAATTTCGCCAAGGATCGAATCAACTCCAATTGTTCCGTTTGTCCAATCATCACCAAATATAACACTGTCCGTTCTGCCAATATTATCGGTTACTTTAATAATCCCAAATTGATTTTGTCCAAATGTATTAAGATAAAGACATGTCAGAATCAGTAAAATTGTTATTTTCATTGTTTTCTGTTTAATTAATACCAACTCAATCATACCCACACCTCTGCCATCTCACCGTAAAAACTATCCAAAACCCCTTGACGCAACTGTTTTGCCGTTTTTAAGTGATTACAGCTTTGTACAGGCGTTTTCACGTGGATTGCCATGGCTGAGCTGTTGGTTTTCAATGACCAATGTAGGGATTATTTTTGAAAAAATGCAACGAAAGCGGTTTTATTTGCCGGCGTTTGGAATGGCATTGGTTTAGGCTGTCTGAGATGGGTAAATACCGGAGGTTAATGCAGTTCATTCATGTTGATATTTTAGAATTCTTCTATTAGCAACATCCAATTATTTGGCTTTCGAAACAAAGACTACCTTATTTGTGATTTAAAACACAAAATATTTGTTCTCTCGCTTAAGAAAATAAATAGTCCAGCCAGTGTTAATATAGCTCCGTTTGTAATGAACTTATATTGAAGACCAAAGTGCGCTGTCAAGTTGCCAATAGAAAAGAAGATTGAATCTATGATTTTATTGTCGAAAAGTCCAAGACTATTAAGTAAAAATGCTGTTAGAGCAACGATAAGAGCATTTAGCCAATACATCTTCCTTTTTATTGTCAATGTTAACGAAAATATAAATGCAATTAACAATCCAATTAATGCAGCCAAATTTGTCCAATGTGCAAAATAAGCAAGTCGGATCGAAAAATCGCCCTCATTGGCCAGATGTTTAAGCCCGTCTTCAAGACCGTAGTTAACAGTAACAGTATAAATAGCTTTAAGCAAATTGTCTTAATATGGAATTTCGATTTATTCATTATCATTTTTTTTGCATTGCACCCAACGGCCCGGCGGTATGCACCGTGCGGCAATAAACCAC